>JAUWXJ010000090.1 GCA_030616425.1 Desulfobacterales bacterium
GGCCTTGACCTTTCCTTCCTTTATCCATTCAACAAGATGGTTGGTCTGGACGTCGTGGAGTTTTTCCACCCAGGCTGGAAAGGCCTTGAGGTCCAGTCTGTGAGGTTTCATTTCATTCATTTTCTCTCTCAGGGAAAACCCTGGAGGCCCATCTGCCAAGGGTACGGCCATTCCTTCCAGGGGATTGGTGGGTTTTACAACGCCACCCGGGATATCAATGTAGCCACACACGGCCGGGACCATCAATATTGCCCGATGGTTGTTTGTGGCATTCAAATCATGCGTGGTTCCCTGGGCACTGGTCAGTAAACACCCTGGGGTATGTGTGGCATATAGACGGGCCGTATCAATAATCTTTTTGGCAGGAACCCAGGTAATCTCCTCAACCTTTTCCGGAGTAAACTCCTTGACATAGTCCTTCAATTCCTCGATCCCATGGACCCACTTGTCGCAGAATTCCTTGTCATGCAAGTCTTCCTCAAAAATTACATGCATCATGCCGGCAGCAAGTGCTGCGGTTGTGGCCGGGCGGGGCTGCAAATGAATGTCAGCCAAAGAGGCCGTGGGTGTAATCCTGGGGTCCACCACAATGAATTTCACTCCCCGCTCTTTGGCATCCGCAAGATGGCTATAACACATGAAGGGCTGGCCGGAATAAGCGGGATTCGTTCCCCAGATCAGCATCACCTTTGTCTCCTCAGTAGGGAGATTTCCCGTGGTTGGAAATCCATAGGTCAGAAGCTCTGCCATTTGGGCGGCCCTTCGGCAGGCAGTGGAACTCTCACAGCCATAATTGACGGAACCATAAGCGGCCGCCAAGCGCTGGACAGCAGCCCGTGGCTCCTTGGGGTCGCCAACATAAAAGAAAACCGAATGGGGGCTGTGCTCTTTCTTGATTCGATTCAGATGATCTACAATCATATCATAGGCCTCATCCCAGGAAATTCGGACGAAGCCGGGATCGGGTGATCCCTTGGGATTGGTCCGCTTCATAGGATATTTGAGCCGATTCGGGTTGTAGAGTCGCTGAAGGGTTGCATAGGCCTTGGAGCAGAGTGGAGTCGCCGGGTAGCCGGGCCACGGTTCAATACGGGTCACAACATCACCCTTCCTAAAAAACTTCATTCCGCAAAATGGACCTTGGTTGCAGGCATCGCAGAAGGTGTATCCCTCTGTCTCCTCCTCAACCCCTGCAGCTTCTGCCTGTGTGCGAGAAGTCATCTCACTATCTAGTGAGTCTTTCTTTAGATCCATCAAAATCCTCCTCTATAGACAAGCCAGCTCCTACTCCCCCAGATAGGCCTCAACAACCTTTTCATCACGAACTACCTCCTGTGGCGTCCCTTCAGCTATTATCTCCCCATAATTAAGAACCATCAGCCTGCTCGAGATGTCTAATATCACTTTCATCACATGCTCTACTACTATCAGGGTTATCCCGGAATCCCCTATTGCCTTCACTAACCGCAAGGCATCTTCCATCTCTGACGGATTTAATCCAGCCATGGTTTCATCGAGTAACAGCAACCTGGGCTTGGTGGCCAGGGCCCTGGCAATCTCCACCCTCTTACGATCGACAAGCCCAAATGTTGCGACCAAGGACAATCTCTTTCCACCCAGACCGACAAATTCTAGAATCCTCTCGCACTCCCCCTCAGCCTGTCTCATACTCCGGACCGGTTCACTTCCGTACGTTCTGCCTATCATAACATTCTGCAAGGTTGTCATCTGCATAAAAGGCTTGGTTAACTGAAAAGTCCTTGCTATACCACCCTGACATACCTTGTGAGGCTTAAGACCCGTTATATCTATCTCATTAAACCTGATCTCGCCTTTATCCGGCTTAAGGACACCGCTTATTAGATTGAATAATGTAGTCTTGCCTGAGCCATTGGGACCGATGAGGCCGACTATCTCGCCTTCATTAACGGCAAGATTCAGATCCCTGATGGCTACAAGGCCTCCAAATGCCTTCAATAGGTTTTTTACCTCAAGAATCAATTTGAATGCTCCCCCCTGAAGTACGCTTGCGAAATCTTGTTATCAGCTCAACCAACCCTCCTGGCAAGAATAAGACCACTATAATGAACAGGACACCAAACACCGCAACATGAATCCCTCCTGGCAGATACAGGGACAGAAACTGTTTAAGCAATACGAAAAAGACTGATCCGATTACCGGGCCTAAAATCGTGCCTACACCTCCAACAAAGACTATAATCACCGCATCGAAGGTCCAAACCGGTTCAAACAGACCGCCCGCTCTAAAGGCGGCACTATAATAGGCGTAAATCCCACCGGCCAAGCCGGTAAGAAAGGTGCTGATGGCGAAGGCCAGGAGCTTGTATCTCTGTGTATCGACCCCCGAGGCCTCAGCCGCATCTTCATCCTCACGTATAGACATCAACCCCAGTCCGAGCCTCGAACGGCTTATCCAGTAAACTGCGGCCACTGTCAGCAGCGCTATCAGGAGACTGAGATAATATCGGGGAATCAGGCTATAGGCACCCAGAAGCCTCATAGGCATAACATCGGCCCGAGGAAGTATGGTATAAAAGACCAACCTTAATATCTCCGCCAGGACCAGGGTCCCTATGACGAAATATATACCCCTCAGCCTGAAGGCGGGAAATCCTATGATCATGGCAAAGATCGTGGCAGCCAGTCCCCCGCCAAGTATGGCAAGGGGAAGGGGCAGCCCGAAATGTAGCCAGATGTAGCGGGCGGCCAGGGCCCCTGCCCCAAAAAAGGCAGCATGCCCGAGGTTTATCTGACCGGTGTATCCGCCGAGGATGTTCCAGCTCTGAGATAGGGTAATATATAGTAGGGTCAAGAAGAAGAACGTTAAGATATCGGTTCGCGTGAATATCAGAGGCACAAGGATTAGGAGAACAATTATGCCACCACTTACTGAAAGGTGTTTCCAGTTGCTCACTAATTATCCCTCTTTCCCAAACAGGCCCTGCGGTCTTAGCATCAGAATCAATAGAAATATCACCAGCCCAAGGGCAACAGTATAGGGACCTATGTAAGGTAAATTGGCGCTGACCGCTTCAACGACCCCAAGGATTAGACCCGCAAAAAATGCCCCGCCGATGCTCCCGATCCCCGCGAGCACCAAAACGATAAGGGCCTTCAGTGTCCACTGCATACCCATATCCGGGGCGACTGATTGGGTCATGCCAACCAGGACTCCGGCCAGACCAGCCAAGGCGGCACCCAGGGCAAATGTAATCAGATAGGTCCGGTCAACATTTATCCCCATCAGCTTTGCAGATTTCCAGTTCTCGGTCGTCGCCCGGATGGATTTGCCGAAATAGGTCTTGGTGAGCAAGAGGTGCAGTGCGAGGATGACCACCACAGCCACCAACAGGCCGGCCAGAGGGACGTAACCGCATCGAACTCCGAGAATCGGGAACGACTCACCACTATAAACAGGAGTTATAGCCCTCTCATCGCCGGTCCAGAGCCATCTCGCCACCTGGGGAAATATCAGGAATAAGCCAAATGAGACGAGCAAGGTATTTTTTACCTTTGTCTCTTCATGGAACCTGGCCAGACCGGAAAAAAGAAGCTTGTAACAGATCGCCCCGAGCAGGAACAGGGCAATGCCTATCAACGGTAGGCCTAACAAGGGATCTATATCAAACAGCGTAAAAAGCCAAAATGCCATGTAGCCACCCACCATCAGAAATTCGCCGTGGGCGACATTGAGGATCTTCATGACCCCGAAGGTCAAAGAGAGGCCTACTGCTATCAGCCCGTACATCGCACCGATATTGATGCCATTAACAAATGTCTGAGCCACAAGTCCAAAAGTCATTCACACACCCCAAACTCAGCCTGTGCCAAGATAGGCATCCCTAACCTTTTCATCATCTAAAAGGCTTTTGGCGTCACCATGCCCTGAAACGCGGCCATTCTCAATTATATAGGCCCTTTGGGCGAGTCCCAGGGCAGCGCGAACATTTTGCTCTACGAGAAGGATGCCTACCCCGGACTTGTTTATCTGTTTAATAACCTCAAAGATACTCTTCACAATTAACGGAGCCAATCCCAAAGATGGCTCATCACACATCAGCAGCTTCGGCTTGGCCATCAAGGCCCGACCAATGGCCAACATCTGTTGCTCTCCGCCGCTCAAGGTCCCGGCCACCTGCTTTTTTCGCTCTTCAAGCACAGGAAACAGCCTATAGACAGCCTCGAAGGTTTCGCCTCTTGCCTTCCGGCTTTCTGAGGTAAAGGCGCCTAGCTCCAAATTCTCCAAGACGCTCATACCGGGAAATATCCCTTTTTCTTCGGGGATCAAACAGACGCCCAACTCCACCACCTTATGGGTCGGCTCCTTATCCAGGCGCACGCCATTGAAAATAACGGTCCCCGAGGCCGGAGTGTGCAAGCCGGATATGGTTTCAACGGCAGTGGTCTTTCCCGCGCCATTGGCACCAATGAGCGATACCAGTTCCCCTTCCTCGACCTTAAGGGAAACATCCCACAGGGCCTGAAGGTCTCCGTGATAGACATCTATGTTATTGACTTCGAGCATGAGCGTCCTTTGATGAACTCTATTCCCCGCTGGCTATGGCCCCTTCTTTATAATAAAGGCCGCCCCCATTGGTCAAGGGACGGCCTTTAATCATCTCCGGTTATCTCTCAGACCATTTAGGTTGCCACTTCAATGGTTTTACAGGGACCTTGTCTCCGTATTTCTTGCCGTGCTCATTGACGTAGACGATGTTTGTCTTTCCGCCCATCCACTGGAGGACCACGATTAAGCGATCCTTAGCCCAACCCTGGTCCGTGAACTTGATACGGCCGCACACTGTCTCCATATCAGTTGCCCTTACGGCATCCCGGATGGCCTTCCTGTCCAGGGTGCCTGCCTTCTCAATGGCGGCAGCCAGAACCTGGAAGGCAGTATAGGCTGTGCCCACAATCAGGTCTGCCTCTTTTTTGCCCGTCTTTTTCTTATACTGTTCTATTACATAATCATTCCCCGGGAGTTTAAGATCGGGGCTCCAAGCACAGGGCACATGGACGTAGTCGGCCAGCTCACCCAAGCCTGAACCGAATTTTGCCCCCTCAGGGGCCCTGTGCCAGTAAACGACTTTGGGACTAAAATCGAGCTCTTTCATCTGCTTCACAATGGCCGGACCCATTGGTGGGAGGGGATAGGCGAGCAGTATCTCAGCCCCGGCGGCCTTGGCTCCCGTTATCATGGCGCTGAAGTCCTTGGTCCCGGCAAGATACTTCTTGTGATACACAAGCTTGAATCCCTTCATCTTTGCTGCCTGTTTCCAATAAAGGCCTGCCTCTGCGGCGTCCATCTGGTTGATCTCGAAGATAGCAACCTTATTGGGCCAAGGCTTAGGCTGTGCCTGGATCATGTCGAAGACCAGTGGTGAGAAGAAAGGGGTCTTAAAGAATATGGAGTAAAGCCATTCGTTGCCAAGCTGGTGAGGCATCCAGCCACCACAGCCCGGGCCTACCCACACCATCTTATTCTTCTGACAGATAGGCGTCCCCATTTCAAACGAGCCACAGCCTAGTCCTCCCAGATTGGCTACAGCCCCCCACGAGTTTGCGACCTCAAGCTGGGTCTGGGTCTTCAGCCCATCCGACTCATCATCTAAAACCCTCAATTCCACGGGAATCTTCTTGCCGTACTTCTTGACATATATCCCCCCCTTAGCGTTAACCTGATCTGCAAATATCTCGTATGAAGGTTTGATCTGTGTACCCATACCGGACATTTTTCCGGTAAGGGAAAGAACGCTACTTATCTTGATGGTTTTTGGTGCTGCCTGAGCATCAGCTCCAAGGCCCAACACTAACCATACTGAGCACAGACAGACACTCACTAATATGACTAAACACTTTTTCATCTTTATACCTCCTTTCAGGTTTTGTTTTTGATTAAAAATCTGTTCCTACCCTAAACCTGCATCACCTCCTCTCGTAGGAAAGGCCTGGGCATTTCCAGCTTTTCCTTGGGACTTGGCGTCCGCGGCTAATACACCTCACATCCCGGCAATCCGCAAGAGATAAGATGGTCGCTGGGGTAATTGAAAATGACCTCGCAACCATCCTTAGTAACCACAACTTCTTCCTCTATTCGAGCGGCCCCTGAGCCATCTTCTGCCCCACACCAGCACTCGACGGCAAAGGTCATGCCCTCCTTGATCTCTGTGGGATGATCAAAGCAGAATCTGCGGGAAAGGATCGGTCGTTCCCACAGGCTCAACCCTATACCGTGTCCGTATTGGAGGAGATAGGCCTCATCCTCATTGCGATAGCCGAACTCCTCAGCCGGGGGCCACACTGTACAAACATCAGCCGTGGTGACCCCTGGCTTGATGGCATCGATCGCCGCACTGACCCATTGAGAGGTCTTTTCATAGGCCTCGATCTGGCATTTATTGGGTTTGCCACATATGAATGTGCGATAGTAACAGGTATGGTAGCCATTGAAGGAGTGCATTAAATCCAGAAAAATCATATCTCCCGGTTGAATAATCCGGTCGGCAAAGGTATGGGAATGTGGTTTTCCCCTTGGCCCGGACACAGAATTGACGCACTCTACCCGCTCAGAGCCCAGTAAATATAGTCTATGGTTAGCAATGGCCACCAGTTCGTTTTCTTTGGTGCCTGGCCGGATAGCCCGTGCAATGTCTTCGTAGGTCGCATCCACCATGCTGGCAGCCTGCTTCAAGAGCTCGATCTCATCCTCGGTTTTACACTCCCTGGCATCGAGCATGGCCTGCTGGCCATCGACAACCTCAATACCTTCTTTTTCCAATGCCCTTAGCATGGCAAGCTCGAGCATATCAACGCCCAATGGTTCTTTTTCAACACCGTAGTCTGTCAATATCCTTTTGATCTGCTTGGCAAAGTCGTCCTGAACGTTCATTGCAGGCGGCAGGGCCCCCAACATATTGGCAATGGGCGGCTCCATCCTGTCCTCCATCCACGGGCAGGTAATTCGCTTTGCCGGGACAGCAGGGTCAAATAAATAAGCACCTCCCTCTCTTGGGCACAAGGCATAACGGTTCATCTTGTCTCTGCACCACTCCCCGATATGGGTTCCGGTGATATAGCGGATGTTGTCAGAGTTGAAGGCCAACACAGCTCCCAGCCCTTTCGCCTTGACTGAGGCCTGTGCCTTTTGGAATCGCTCTTGGATTAGACGGGGGAAATTGACCCCGACCTCCCAGTCAGTGGCCATGGTCCCCCATTTGGCAGTTGCGTGCGGTCTGTTATATTTCATGCTTAACCTCCTGAATTATACCTTCCTTCTTCCTCAAAACCCCTCATTCCATTGCTCCAATCCTCTCCCGCATAGCGGGATGAGCCAAGCAAACTAAGTTCTATGACCCTTTGGTCTACTATAGTTTCTTCGGCGAGTTGACCGCCAGGCCACCCCAATCCATGGCCGCCTCCATGACCGTCTCGCCCAGCGTCGGGTGAGGCTTGATCGCCTTAGCCAAATCCTCCACTGCAGACTCCATGGTCATGGCCATTACAGACTCACCGATGAGTTCGGTGGCGTGGGGGCCCAGAATGTGCACACCTAGGATCTCACCCGTCTCAGAATCGCCGAGTATTTTTGCTAAGCCATTAATATCTCCCATGACCCGAGCCGCGCTACTGTTTATGTAAGGGAACTTGCCCACATTTATTTGCCGGCCTGAAGCCCTGACCTCTTCCTCGGTCAAGCCGACCGAAGCTATTTCAGTGAATCCCCAGATGCAGCGCGGGATCAGTTCCGGCTTGACTTCCTCGTTGCCGCCGAGGATATTAGCCACCGTCGCCTCTGCCTCGGCCATGGCCTTGTGCGCTAGCATCATTCCACCAACCAGGTCCCCTATAGCGTACACACCGGGCAGACTGGTCTCAAGACGTGCATTGACCTTGATAAAAGGTCCATCGGTTTCCAGCCCCAGTTTGCCCGCGTTGATGCCATCCAGAACCGGCGCCCGGCCAGTGGCCACAAGGACCCTCTCTGCTTCGAAGGTTTGGCCTTGACCGGTCTCATCCTCATAGGTGACCTCGACCTTCTCATCTCGCGCAGCCACCTCCTTTACCTTTGCATTGAGATGGATCTTAACGCCACGCTGCTCCATGAGCATCCGCATAGCCCGCCTGATCTCCTCGTCCTCGGTCGTGAGGATATCCGGAAGCAGTTCTAAAATGGTCACTTCGGAGCCAAGAGTCCGGCAGATAGTGGCCATCTCCACCCCGATCACGCCGCCACCGATGATGATCAACTTCCCCGGGATATCCTCGGAATCAAGGGCCTCATCCGTGGTCTGAACATAGCGCCCATCCACCTCAATAAAGGGAAGCACCGCAGGCCTTGAGCCGGTAGCCAGAATCACGTGCCTGGCTTGGTACTCCTTGGTTGATCCATCGTCCTGGCAGACACCCACGCTGCCAGGCGCAATCAACTCCCCTAGGCCTTGAGCAACATCTATTCCGTGGCTTTGAATAATCTTTCCAAGACCGCTAACGAGAGTCTCCACCACCTGCCTTTTCCGGGCCACCATCTTGACCAAATCAATTGACAGGGCCTCAGCACCTGTCAGGACCTGCGACGTCCTCGCCGCCTCCAGGAGCTTGGCATCATAAGCGAAACACTTGGTTGAGATGCAGCCCCGGTTCAGGCAGGTCCCGCCCAGGGAATCCTTCTCCACTAAAATGACCTTCAGGCCGTTCTGGGCGCCTCTGATGGCCGCTACATAGCCGCCAGGCCCTCCACCGATTACCGTCAAATCGTACATCGCTCCCCCGATCCATCGTAATAGTTCAGCTGTTTTTTAGACAGGATGACAGGCCCGCCCTGGCCCGACTTACCTGGAACACGATGTTGCCGCTGCTATATTTCGAAAGCGGGATTCATAGAACTCGGTCCTCACAACTCAGGTCTGGGCCAGGGATTGACAAGATAATTCTTTAATCCTGTTTATCAGTTAAAATAAATCCCTGATTTTACGCTTAATTTCAACTTTCCTTTCCC
>JAUWXJ010000200.1 GCA_030616425.1 Desulfobacterales bacterium
TCCCACACTATTACTGTACAAGAGCCGCCAAGGGGCATCTTTTTTGAGCTCGGGTCACTGATATCGCCTGATAGCTCCCATAACGGCACCATATTCGGCAAACCGTCCTGACCCAGTTACAATAGGCTTGTTAGCTTGTATTCCACGTTCACGTGTGCCTGTTTTAACACGATCGAGGCATTTTTCCACTGACAAGCAAGATGAGATTTGACCCGATCTCAAAAAAGATGCCCCTTGGCGGCTCTTGTACAGTAATAGTGTGGGAGATTACGATACGGGACACTAGAATTGCCTCTCCAGCGACAATGGGCTGTTCCTCTGCCCAAATAACCAAACCTGCGGTGTACGGCGCTTCCAATTTTCGACTTGAGGTACTGATGTAGCAATGATCGGTATAATCCTGCACCATCCAGTGAGTGTCAAAAATCGGGCAAAGATAACACATCCAACTCCTCATAAAGACGGTTCATCTGGGCCAAAAAGCCAGTATCCCCTGCTAACTCCTCCAGGCGCTCTTGGCTGATAGCCCCCAGCATATAGACCGGGTTGTGCTTCGAAGACTCCCAGAGTTCAGGGTCCATGCGCCTGAACAGGTTGCCGACGTCATGATGCCAGTTGAGCCACAAATTATTGGCCAGCTTCTGCAGGGGCTTTAACCTTTCAGGGAGTTCAGCAAGTACGTTATATATATAGATTGCTCTCATGAGGGGTTCTTTTCCTTCAACACCTCAATGAGCTTGGCTTTGAGTTCTGCCAGGTCAATAGACTTGACCACGTAGTGGTCGGCGGCAACTGATTTTACATCCTCCCTGTAAGAGTCATAGGCAGTGTTCAAAATGATCGGAAGATCCTGATAGGCATTGCGCACTTCCTGTAACAGGTCCAGTCCATTGCAATCTTGCATACGGATATCTAAGACCACAGCAGAGGGCTGCGTAGAGGCGATCAGTTTCAACACGTCCTTACATTTGCCACTTGTAATGACCTCATAGCCTTCTTCTTCCAGTTCTTCCGTGCAAAGCGTCCTAATGCTTTTTTCGTCATCAACTACCAATATCTTGGCCATAACGCCCCCCTAACATGCAATGATGTAGTAATGGAGTTAAGTCACTGGGCTTTTGCCAGAAGCACCCCTTCTATGAAGGGATCCAGGTTTCCGTCCAGGACGTCATTGACGTTTCCTATCTCAAGGTCGATTCGATGGTCCTTGACCATCTGATAAGGATGCAGGGTATAGGACCTGATCTGGCTCCCCCATGCAATATCGTCCTTTTTCTGATACTCTGCCTGCTTTGTCTGAGCCCTTTTTTCTTCCTCGTACTCGTATAGCCGTGATTTTAAGACCTTCATGGCAATAGCCTTGTTGCGGTGCTGGGAAGATTCCTGTTGACATTGCACGGCGATACCGGTCGGCATATGGGTGATGCGGATAGCGGAGCTGGTTTTGTTCACATGCTGACCGCCTGCACCACTGGCACGGAAGGCCTCTATGCGCAGATCCTTTTCATCTATATTGATAAGAACTTCTTCATTGACTTCCGGATATACCGAGACCGAGGCAAACGAGGTGTGTCGGCGATTGCTGGCATCAAAAGGGGATATGCGCACAAGGCGATGTATTCCGGTCTCGCTCCTCAGGTAACCGTAAGCATAAGGGCCGCTGGCAATAAAAGTGACGCTTTTGATACCAGCTTCGTCACCCGGCTGGAAATCGACAACATTGGTCTTGTAATTTTTGCGCTCGGCCCAGCGCAGGTACATACGAAAGAGCATCTCGGCCCAGTCTTGGGCCTCGGTTCCCCCTGCGCCAGCATTAATTGATACAATGCCGTTTTTGGCATCGTCCTTGCCATCCAGCATCCGTGCCAGAGCGATTTGATCGACGTCATCTTCCAGCCCCTGAAGTGCTTCAGAGACCTCCTGGATGCTCGCTTCGTCGTCCTCTTCCATGGCAAGGTCTAAAAGAACCCCAGCATCCTCCAGTTCATGCTGGAGTTTTTGCCAGGAATTGATCGTATCGGAAAGGGTAGTTCTTTCTCTCAGGACCTCTTTGGTCTTCCCGGGAGCATCCCAAAAGTCTTTCCTAGCTATGATCTGTTCGATTTCCTTGAGTCGATTTTGTTTCCCGTCTAAGTCAAAGATAACCCCTGAGTTGTCCTAGCCTATTGCGAAGAGATTGAAGCTTGCTCTTTAGTTCAAGTGACATGGTACTGCCTCCTTCAAAAAGGGATATCGTCTGTCAGTCTTTGCCATATTTGAACAGTATCCAATGGTTGAAATTTCATTCGAGATCGTTATCGGCTGAACCCACGCGCCGGTTTAGAACTTGTTGTTTACCACGGACAGGGATTGCACAGATAACCGCGCTAATCAAGAGACACCCTATGGCGAAAATGTCGCCGTGGCGAACATAGAAGCTCTTGTGGTTCATCACAGGGAGCGAGCGGGTTCGAATCGCCTCTTCAAACAGGGGTGTTTCATCCAGGAGTCTCCCTACAGGATCGACAAAGGCGCTAATGCCGGTATTGGCCGCTCTGGCCACGGCCAAGTGGCTTTCAACCGCCCTGAACACGACCATAGAGAGATGCTGATAAGGGGCGCTTGAGTTCCCAAACCAGGCATCGTTTGTAATGTTGATCAACAACTGAGCTCCATTTTGAACCATTGAACGGGTCAGCTCTGGGAAGATCGCCTCAAAACAGATCAAGACCCCTACCTTTTCAGACCCCCACAACATGACCTGACCCTCCTTGCCAGAATCAAAATCCCCTACAGCCTGCACCATCTTCCCCAGGAAAGGAAAATAGCGCTTGAAAGGAACATATTCACCGTAAGGCACAAGGTGTACCTTATCATATTTGCCCACAACCTTGCCGTAAGGGTCAACCAGATAAGCGCTGTTATAATAGCTAATTTCTTGGCCTGTTTTGCGAAAGGAAGGGCTCCCAAGGACAAAATGGGCGCTGCAGGCTTGAACCACCTCCAGCGCCCTGGCTGTAAGGTCCTCATCGTGGAGAAAGTAAAACGGAAGAGCTGTCTCTGGCCATATTATGAGGTCCGGGTCAGTCTTCAAGGCAGCAATAGACAAGGAGCCATAGCGTTGGAGGGTTTCATGTTGAAAAGAGGGAAGCCACTTTTTGGACTGGTCAATATTGCCCTGTACTATGGTAATAGCACGCTTGGGTGCGGCTCGGGCATCCCTGTCGACTTTTTCAATGCGCCAGGAGCCGTAGGCCAAAAAAACAGCTATCACCAAGGCAACGCTAAGAATGGGCTTCCAGGCAAGAACCCTCTCCTTTGAAATGGTATCCCAGGCTTCAAAGAGCACGGCATTGACAGCCATTATGAGAGCTGACAACCCGTATATACCTAATATATCTGAAATCTGAATCAGGTGCAACCGATTATATTGCGAGTGGCCAATATCTTCCCATGGAAAACCAAATATAAAGAGTGACTTGACATATTCGAGTGCAACCCAAAAAACAGGGGCGGTCAGATAGTATGGCAGGGGTCTTGTACGGAGTCGGCCGATGACCATTGCAAAGAGCGCTGGGTATAGACTGAGGTAGAGGACAAGTAGCATAAAAATAAGAGCGCAAAGAACGATTGGCAGTTGACCATAATGGTGTACAACGCCCGCAATCCAGTAAAGGAGCGTAGCATAATGGACTATCCCTGCGAGAAAACCGAGTTTGAAACCTGATAGAAGGGGGGCATCCTTTATG
>JAUWXJ010000218.1 GCA_030616425.1 Desulfobacterales bacterium
GGGGACTGACGTCACCGTATTGAGTTACTTGAAGGGGGTCAGAAATTGCTTGGCAGCGGCCGAGGAGGCGGCCGCAGATGGAATTAGTGCCGAAGTTATCGACCTGCGGACCCTGGATTACATCGGTCTGGACTATGAAACCATCGGCCTCTCTGTCAAGAAGACCAAGAGTGTCCTGATCGTCGAGGACACACCCCGGAGCATGGGTTTGGCCGGGCGACTAAGCGACGAAATTCAGGAGAGATTCTTTGACTATCTGGATTGCCCCATCGCCAAGTTGACCATGCCCGACGTGCCTCCCCCGGTCTCCAGAGTATTAGAGCAGGCCATGATTCCGGATCCCGCCAAAATAAAGTCCAAGATAATCCAGGGAGGAAGGCATCATTTCTAGCATCTTTCGATGACAGGCTTTGTAGGAACAGGGAGAACCGAAGGGAGGTATTATGAAGGCAGCAGTCTTGAAAGATAAGCTCGAAATCGCCATCTGTAATGTCGAGAAGCCCGTAATAGAACCTAAGCAGGTGTTAGTAAAGGTTGAATTGTGCGGTATATGCGGGTCTGATGTTCACGCCTTCACGGATCTAACCTTCCCGCCAGGAACAATATTGGGTCACGAATTTTCAGGGACCATTTCGGAGATTGGAGCAGAGGTGACAGGCTGGGGAATAGGTCAACGGGTCGCTGTTCGGCCCTGCGGAGTTTGCGGGCAATGCTTTTGGTGTACCAACGGACAAATCTCGTTATGCCCCACTCATATGGAAACGACGTTGGGTCTCAAAACTCCTGGGGCCTTTGCTGAATTCATAGCGGTCCAGGAATATCAACTTTATACTCTCCCTGACAATATTACTTTTGAGCAGGCAGCTCAACTGGAACCACTCACGGTTTGTGTGCATGCTGTTAGGTTAGCTGACATAAAACTGGGTGATACTGTTCTGATTTACGGGGCCGGACCACTTGGCCTCTTGATCTACCAGTTAGTTCGTATGTCCGGAGCCCATGAAATCTACATCATAGAGAAGTCAAACCTGCGAAAAAAACTTGCCACCAACCTGGGAGCCTCAAACGTTTATGATCCAGAAGAGATGGATTCAGGGGTTTTTACTCAGCAGCTACCTAAGAATGGAGTGGATATCGTCTTTGAATGCGCCGGGGTCTCAGAGACTATCCAGGAATCCTTCAAGGTAGTCAGGAAAGGGGGCAAGATCATTCTACTCGGGATTTCTCCCCATCCCGTCTCTATAAATCAGTTTGAATGGGTTTTCAAAGGAATAGAGGTAAAGGCATCAATTGGATATTTTGTTGGTGAATTTGAAGTCGCAATAGATCTGCTAAGATCGGGATTGATCAATGTTGACAGCCTGGTTTCTAATATTATTCGTTTAGATGACATAGTCGACGAAGGATTCATGCAATTGCTATCCCCAGACAACGCTGCAAAAGTCCTGGTCAAACCATAAGAGACGCCTAAGAAAGCGCCCCGTTATCTATCTAATTACCCATACAGATTCTCAATCCACCTCATAGCTTCCATGTCACTGACTTTTGCAAAATACCATTTTTCCCATAATTTTCTTACAATCGGGTCTTGAAACAAGGTCAATTTCTCAATTTGCTGCAACTTTCCTTTTAAGTCATTAGACTTCCTTGACATTCCTTAAACAATAGTCTATGAATCTGGTCACTTTGAATGTCAAAGGAACGGTCATGAACAGATCATATTTGATAGAGGCTTTGAGCAAGGAAACAAGGGGCAACATTAGAGGGGGATGTAATGATAGATGAGAAGGCAGTAGAGAACATCCGAACCTATGGTGTTTATCAGGGCTCTGGCGAAGGAAGAAACAAGGTATTGTTTGAAGACTTGGGGGTCAGGGCAGACCAGGAGGCAGATCATGTCATCCTGACCGGCTGTGTCCAGCCCGAGGGCATGCCTCATGTTTTCTTGGCCTTGAGGAGTCTTCTTGAAAGGCTCCGGGTAGACTATACATTCCTGTCCAGGGAATTCTGTTGTGGGTGGCTGCCTCTGGGTCAACCGGCGGTTATGGCCAAGAACGAAGAGGACATCGCCAGGTCCAAGGAGTTTGCCGAGGGCTTCATCCAGGAGAACTTCAGGCAGGCCAAGGCACTGAGGGCAAAGTCAGTGGTTCTTTTCTGCGCTGCTTGTGAGCCTAACTACAGCAATTACAAGAGCACCGCGGATTTCGAGGTTATTTCCTATACCGAGCTCTTGGATCGCTATTTTGAGGGCGGAAACCTACAGCTCCATGCAGACTATTATGCTGGTTGCTATAGGTTTCGCCGAAAGATTACCTCTATCCCGCTGGACCTACAGCCGACATTAAGGATACTCGATAGAATAGAGGGCCTAGAAGTCAACCACTTGGACAATAACCAATGCTGCTACATACCACCGCACTTGGAAAATCTTATCCAGGGCATCAAGACCAAGACCGTGATCACAATCTGCACAGGCTGCTATTACAACCTCCAACGCACGCTGAAAGACAAAGGAGACTACCAGGTGAAAATGCTTCCTGAAGTGGTATGGGAATCGATTCAAGGGTCGTCTTAAGATTGCCAAGATCTCGCGCTCATGTTGGGCCATCTGCCCCATTTCTAAGTATTCTTTATTGGGGTTCTTAATACCCCATCCGCTTGCGGCGGGGTAATTGATTGAGATTTGACCAAGACATCATACGAGCGATCGTAATTATAACGGAGAGCATTAAATAGTTTGCAAAACAACCTTGGGATAAGGCTCATGAGGTCTTTTCTTCTGTTCCCTCCGGGGCGTAGGCCCTACCCTCCGGCCCTGGTCTTTTCTACGACTTATCTGCGTCCCGCCAGAGATAGGCGGGGCTCCGCATTCCCCCGACAAGTCGGGGGCTGCGGTTTCCCCCGCTGATAAGTCATGAAAAGCACGGCGGCCTCCCGCCAGTCACATCAGAAAAGACCTCATGAGCCTTATCCCAAGGTTGTTTTGCAAACTATTTAATGCTCTCCGTTATAACGAGAAGAGAAAGCTAATACAAACGCATTAATCGAAATGTCATTGCGAGTGAAACGAAGCAATCTCACAGAGAACGAGATTGCTTCCGAGTTCCGGAATTCGGAAACATGCCCTTTGGGCTCGCAATGACAATGTAAACGACTTTAGTGCG
>JAUWXJ010000133.1 GCA_030616425.1 Desulfobacterales bacterium
AAGCCAGGCCAGGGAGCTTGCCCTGGATTGGGTAGCCACGGGTGATCCTTATTTCAGCGAAAACTATGTGTCAAAGATGCAGGAAGTTACCTCAGAAGATCTGATGCGGGTGGCGAAAAAATACTTTCAAAAGGATCAGATGACCATTGCAGTAATAAAGCCGCCCGGGGCAGCGCCAAAAACCGTGGAGTCGCTGTTGCCGGTTTCTGTCTCACGGGCAGAGATTCAAAAAATCATACTCCCAAATGAGATGACTCTCCTTGTGAAAAGGAATACAGCCGCACCCGTTGTTGCTTTAAAGTTTATGGTAAAGGGAGGGCTTCGGTTTGAGCCGCTCGACAAACCTGGCCTTTCTCATTTCATGGCATCCCTTTTGACCAAGGGGACTAAGAATCGATCCAAGATCGAGATTGCCGAGGCTGTCGAAGGCGTTGGCGGGTCGATCGGATCAAGCTCTGGACACAATGTGGTGAGTGTGTCCATTTCGGTTCTAAAAGAGCACTTCGATATGGCTCTAGACTTACTTTCCGATGTGATTCTCAACCCCATATTTCCAGAAAGTGAAATCGAGAAGGAGCGCAGAGAGACTCTCATGGCGATCCAAAAACTCGATGAGCACTGGGCAACAGAGATCACCCGACTCTTCAAGCGGCACTATTACCGGAAGCATCCCTACCGAAATGATGTGATCGGCTCAGCTAAAGCTGTGGAGAGCTTTTATAGCAAAGACATAAAAGATTTTTACGAATCGATCATGATGCCCAACAATGCTGTTTTGGCCATATTTGGAGACATAGACCCTGAGACAGTCGCTTCCGAGGTTGAAAAGGCCTTTGAAGACTTTAAGCCCGGTATTTTGGAACAGCCGATTATTGAATTGGAGACCCAAAATATTGTCCAGGACGAAACCTTTGAAGTATTCAACGAGAAGACCTCGGCAGCTATTGTAGTGGGGCATAATGGCCTGACGCTTGCCGACGATGATCGCCCTGTGATTGATGTGTTGGACGCCATTGTTTCGGGAACTCGATATCCGAGTGGGTGGCTCCATGACGCGCTTCGAGGCGGGGACAAAAGTCTGGTCTATGTCGTGCACGCCTTTTCCGCCTTTGGGATTGATGGCGGGTATTTTGGGATAATTACCCAGACCGCTTCCGAGAATTGTGAAGAGGTCATCAAGATTATTCTGGATAAGATGGCCTTGATTCAAAAGATTGAGGTCGATCCTAAAACCTTACAGCAAGCCAAGAGCATGTGCATCACCACACACGAGCTCGATCTGGAAAGCATTGCCTCCCAGGCCTCAAGTGCTGTTGTAAACGAGATTTTAGGGCTGGGCTATGATTATGACAAGGAGTATCCTAGGCTTATTGAGCAGGTTAGTGCGGGGGACGTTTTGCGGGTGGCGAAAAAACTTTTTCCCCACCATTTGATTGTAATGACAAAGCCGAGATGATTGAATATTGGAGACCTTTGCAGAACCCCTTTTCACTTCTTTACATGAACTTTTTGACCCATCTAGGGGCTTGCTCACTAAATCCTAAGAACTCGGCCTAAGGGCCTCAAACAGCTTAGGATTGGCCCGGATGGGTCCCAAAAGTTCATAATTGCCGCTCAAACGGGTTATGCAAAGGTCTCTATTGATGATTGACGAACGACTAATAACGATTTTTGTAACACTTTATGTCTTTGAAAAAGCCCGTTTTGCGAACGACATTGAGTGATTTTGGAAAAAGGTTCATGTAGAGTGGAGCGTCAAAATCGCAAACTGTCTGAGGGCGTTAGCCCGAGTTTTTGCGATTTAGCGGAGCGATTCATGAACCCAAAAATCGCTCACGGAGTGAGCAAAATGAGGCTTTTTTCAAAAGGCTAAATTCTTACCGATTTTTTCAATTGTCAGTCGTCAATAATCAATCCTATTTCTGCACGATGAAGCAATTCAAATACTTTTGAATGACCTGGGTATAGATTTCAATCCCTTCCTCGTCTTCTGCTCCCCTGATCCCTTTGAAATTGAAAAATGTCAGCCCGTTCTCATAATTGACTTGGGAGAGTGCTTCACTTCTTTCTATTTCTCGTTGCTTGTATAACTGATTGCCCAATGCCCGGATTTTTTTGATACGCTCTTTTTTGACTATGTCTCGCCGATTGTATGCTTTCAGTACCTTGAGCACAATCCAGTACGATTCAAAATAAGTCTTGAGGAAGCTTGCGAAACACAGCAATTTCCGGAAACCGGCAGAGGTAATGTTGTAAGTGTCGGGCAGGTTACGATGAGGAATCAGGATAGCATCATCGATGAAGGCCTTGAGAGTTTTTCTGACCATATACTCAGGGGGTTTGTCCACGTCATAGGCGAACTCGTACTTAAAGAAATCTTGCAAAAAGTTGTAATCCGACTGCAAAGCCGATGCTGAGAATTGAAACGCGTCATAGGACAGGATCGACAGGGCTGTGTACGCTGCTGGAATAAAAAAATGGATACAGTTATTTTTGTAATATTCAAGGCTTAAGCGTTTATTTTCCCAGGCCAGATACCATTTCTCATCTATGGCTGAATCATCCTGCCCTTTTGGTATCTGTCTCTCGATAAACTTTCGATTGCTATACATTTCTAATACATTTTCGACGGCATGATAGGGATCGGCAAGGTTTTCCGACAACCGGGCCTTTTGGGAAATCAAATAGTTTAGGTAAGTCTCTACATATACCATAAGCCCTTTTTGGCTAAAGCGCGGTTTGGGGTAATTCAGAACAGCAGAGGCTGTGAGTGCTTGGGCGGTGACCACCGAGACATGGTTGATGGCATTGATGATCCGATAGGATAGATTACGGCCCAGGGCTTGATATTCAGTCTGTTCCATTTGCTGGAGGGGGGAGGTTGATCTCGCCGCCAGGGCCTCGAGTGAAATTGGCTCAGCAAACTGGATATATACGCGGCCGTGACGCTTCTTCAAAACCTTTCGGGCCCGAATCAGTTCCCAGAAGCTTTCTTTTTTCTTCTGGACTCCTTCCAATTCTTTTAAAATAGCACTTTCTTCCAGAAGGCGATCATATCCAATATAGACGGGTACAAAGATCAAATCTCGACAGACCCCATTCTTGTATGCATCGAGTAGTATAGAGACCAAACCTGTTTTTGGAAGAATCATTTTTCCTGTTCGACTCCGACCCCCCTCAATAAAGAACTCTATATTGAAACCCTGTTTAATTAACATGTGCACATATTCTGAAAAGAGAGTTGTGTACAGTTTTGCCCCGTGAAAGGTTCGTTTAATGAAAAAAGCACCGCTCTTTCTAAAAAGGGTTCCCATGGGCCAGAAGGCAAGGTTGCGCCCTGCTGCCACATGAGGACTAGGCATGTTATTCCTAAACAAAAGATAGTTAAGGATAAGGTAATCAAAATGGCTTCTATGGCATGGAACAAAGACAAGCGGAGCCTTTGTAGCAGCACTTTTCACCCGGTGGAGGCCTTCCATATCAAGCGTGATACCGTCAAACATGGTTTTCCATACCCATCCAAGGAGTGTGGAAAGAGTCTGAACGAGGGTAACACTGTAATCGGCTGCAATATCATCCAGGTAGGCATCAGCCTTCTTATAGATTTCGCTAACGTCCTTGTTTCGGGATTGAGCATACTGTTTCATAAAATTTAAGAACCGCTCATTTCTGAGTACCAGCTCTTTTAGTTCTATTCGCGTCTTAACGACCGGCCCCGTGATGCTCTGGCGATGGCGATTCATCTGCTCCAGAAGCCTGTTTCGGAGAATAAAGGAGAGCTGTTCGACTCCTCGGTCCTGGTTCTTGGGCTCCTGAAGAAAATCCTTCAGGTTGATTGGATCAGAGATCTCTACGAAGGCCTTTTGAGGGGTTCGCAAAATAACCGTCCATCGTCTGAGGTGCCCCGGGTTTTCCTCACTGCCAAAGATAATATCAAGGAGATTCGGAGAAGGACGGTGGGGCTTTTTGCTGAAGAGGAGCCACTGGGGGACTATGTATATCGGACGATCAATCGTACGCTGTATTTCAACAAGATATTCTAAAGGACCCTGCTTGGCCTTTACAAATCGACGATAGAATCCCTTTCGGTCGACCAGGGAAAGGAAGGCGGCAGATCCGGCTTCCATCTGGCGCTTGAAGAAGCCGGATTTGTAAGGATTTAGAAAGACCTTATTTGTTAAGAAATGATCCACATAGGCAAGAAGGATACGAAAGAGCCGGGAGATCTTCTGCCAGAAAAAGATCCTATATTCAAAGCCGATTTCCGGAAAGGGGATCCCCTCTTCTTTGTACCGGACATGATAAAAAAGATATTCAAACCGGCTCTTGTACTTAGAGGTGTAGACAATGATAGCTTCTTTAGAGAGGTTTTTCAGGAACGCAGCCTGGGTGGGGTTAACATAAACATCGGAAAACAATGACCGAAGAACTAAGGATGACAGAAACCCCGAGTCTTTCGGCAGGCTACATGTATAATGATCGTGATGGCCCTGAAGGACAGCGTTTATCCAGGTTCTGATTCTTCGTCTTATTCTTTGAGCCAGCTTCATGGCTTTTTGTGTGAATTTAGGGGTTTTGGCCTAATTGGTCTCCAGCCGGCCAGGGCCTGTGCCCCGGAGGGGATATTGGAGATGGGTTAGAAGTAACTGGCGTAAGGCCCGAGGCGCAAGACATACAGAGAGACCTTTGCACAACCTCTTCTCACTCGTTCCTATGAGCTTTTTGACCCATCCATGGGCTCGCTCACTAAACCCTAAAAACTCGGCCCAAGGGCCTCAAACAGTTTAGGATTTGCCCACTGACGTGGGCCGTTTACTTTGCCCGAATGGGTGCCCCAAAAAGCTCATAATGGTCGCTTAAAGTAGTTATGCAAAGGTCTCACAGACAGATAGAAAGCTTTTGCCCTGGGCTTTGTGCCTTGCCCGATACAACTATGTCATATGATTGGATTGGCTATCGATCTAAGGCTATTGCCGAAAAGAAAAAAGAAAAAGTGTTTTTCTTAAATTACAAATAGTTACAAAAACAATCCCCCTATTCTTTCTGGTGAGATGATAGCACAAATTTTCTGTGTGTCAATTTGAAAATAGTGTGGTATTAGCAGGCTGCTATGGCAACCATAGGAGATGTTGTCCTAATTTACTGCGAAGAAAAACCAGCCTTTTTTGCGCGTATCGAAGATATCACAGCTGACCAAAAGCGTGATTGGTATCAGGTAAGGCTACTTGTGCTCCATATCCCCTTGACAGAGACAATCTGGACGCTCAGGGATGAATATATCAATGGTGTAGCCTTTACCATGAATGGTCGCAGGATCAGGATAGAGAGGGTTAAGGGGGGTGAGAGGCCAGAACAGGTGAACTTGCCATCTGACAGTGATTTGAATAAAGAGGATACCCCAGTCGATGATAAAGTGATTTCGATTTTTGACCGAAAAAGGGGGTAATTGATATTTTTGTGCTTGATTTGCTTGCTTGCTTGTGTTACGGAAATCTAAATTGCAGGCTGAACTTATTTGATATTTAATAAAAAGGAGGATGGTATAACATGAAGACACTAATTGGTGGGGCGGCTGCAGCGGTCCTGGGTATTATTGGTCTGGCAGTATGGTGGAAACCCTTCTTGCAGTTACTGGCGGGCGCCATTCCATTCGCCCTTCTGTCCGGCGGTGCGCTGGCAATCTATCTCGGATTTGACGAATTGAAGGACACTTGGGGGTCAAAGGAGGAGTTTGGGCCCGCTGTTAATAAGCAAGATATTGAAGAGTATAAAGGAGAGGTCGAAAAGCTGAAAGAAGAGGTTGAAGGCCTGAAAGTGGGACAGGAGAAGAAGGGGAAGAAATAAGGGCCTCTCGCGCCTGTGTGCTTTAGAACGTAAGAGATTAACACGCGGTCAAGTAACATATAGATTTCCGGAAAAGATATTAGTAAGTATTGTAAACCAAGAAAGGCTCTATGCTTGCGGGCATAGGGCCTTTTGGTATTTGAGCCTCCCCTCCGTGCAGGTCTCTTTTCACGTCCTGTGAGCTTGATGAACTCGTAAAAAGTCATCGAATAGACGGCACAGTAAAAAGCTCCATATGCAAGGCGCGCGAGCCTTGAGGAATGAGGCGTACTTATCGTACGTCGCAATGATTCACCCTGTTAAATCGGCTTCGCCGTCTCGCGTAGCGAGAATTTAACAGGGCGGGGATGAAGCGCAACGCCGCAGATGGACTTTTTACGAAGCCGTCAAGCTTTGCTGGCTGCGCCGGCGGTTATAGCCTCTCGTGCCAGGCGGTCGGCGCGTTCGTTGTCGTCAATACCAGCATGAGCTTCAATCTTGAGAATTCTTAAATCTTTAAATTGTCCCGTCAATTTCTTGAT
>JAUWXJ010000066.1 GCA_030616425.1 Desulfobacterales bacterium
CTCTCCCGCTATGCGGGATCAAACAGTTACAATTTTTTCACGCTCCGCTTCGCTAAGAACTTTTAGCAAAAATGGCCAAAATGGACTCGTCAAAGGGTTTTGAAATAGTCAATAGTATCGGCTTGGTAGGCATTTCGCATCCTATGGCATTAGATTAATTAGATAAGAAAGAAAATTCTCATACTATGCTCAAGATTTACAACACGTTGAAGAGGAAAAAGGAGAACTTCGAACCGATAGAGCCAGGGAAGGTCGGGATCTATGTGTGCGGGCCTACGGTTTACGATGCTTCCCACATTGGCCATGCCCGCTCTGTGGTGGTGTTCGATGTTGTTGTTCGCTATTTCAGAGCGATCGGCTACGAAGTCACCTATGTTCGTAACTTTACTGATGTGGATGACAAGATCATTAACCGGGCTGCGGAGCTGGGGGTTTCAACCAGTGAACTCTCAAAAAAGTATATTAAGGAATTCTATGAAGAAATGGATGTCCTGAAGGTCGAACGGGCTTCTATAGAGCCGAAGGCCACGGACCACATTGGCGAGATCATCGGGGTGATTGAGCGCCTGATCTCGAGGGGCCATGCGTATGAGGCTGGAGGCGACGTCTTTTTTGCTGTGGAGACCTTCAAGGAGTACGGCAAGCTCTCTGGTCGCAGGCTTGAGGAGATGCAGGCAGGTGCGCGCGTAGAAATAGATAAAAAGAAGCGGAACCCATTTGACTTTGTCTTATGGAAGGGGGCAAAGCCGGGTGAGCCGATGTGGGACAGCCCCTGGGGAAAGGGTCGGCCTGGCTGGCACATTGAGTGCTCGGCCATGAGTACGCACTTCTTGGGCCATAATTTTGATATCCATGGGGGCGGCAAAGACCTGATCTTTCCCCACCACGAAAACGAGATAGCTCAATCCGAAGGAGCCTTTGGCGAGCGGTTCGTGAATGTCTGGATACACAATGGGTTTGTTAGAATCGACCAGGAAAAGATGTCCAAGTCTCTCGGGAACATTCTGATGATCAAGGAAATCCTGAAACAATACCATCCTGAGGCGGTCCGCCTCTTCCTTGTGTCCAATCACTACCGCAGCCCTGTCGATTTCACGCACCAGTCAATGGTCGAGGCTGAAGCCGGTCTTGAAAAGATCTATGGATTGTTGCACAGGATCGAAGAAAACCTCGGCTCATCTGAACGTGGTGACGACGAGCCGGGCCCTGGTTCGCTCTGGAAAGGCTTTTGCCAGGCCATGGACGACGATTTTAACACGGCCCGAGGTATCGGGCTTGTATTTGAGACAGTTCGGCAACTGAATCGGTTCATGGACGATATAGATGGAAAGGGAGGCAAGCAGGATCAAGCCAAGCTTGTATTAATACGCGCTGATTTGATCCGTATAGGTGGCGTGCTCGGCATACTCACAGAAGCCCCATCTCAATTCTTTGAGCAGAGGCAGGCCGATCTCCTGCAGCGCAAAGAAATTGATGTGGCCCTGGTGGAACGCCTTATTGCTGAGCGCGTTCAAGCGCGGCAGGCAAAAGACTGGGCCGCGGCTGACCGGATCCGGGATAAGCTTGCTGCCATGGATATCCTGATTGAGGATCGAGCAGAAGGGACGACCTGGAGAATTAAGTAGCTAAAAGTTGCAATCGTACAAGCGTTCAGCACCCAGCCCTCAGCGCTGAAAAGAGTGGGGCAGACCCGAGGTGATTCCCATGGCAGCCAAGAGAATAGAAACAAAAATCTTTTTCCTGTCCCTTGCTGTCCTCCTGTTTCCTGAGGTCGGCATCAGGGTTTTCATCTCTGAAAGCCCGATTTCACCAACGCTCACCCTGGGGCTTGCACGTGTGCTGCAAGTAGTGCTGATCCTCTCTATAGTTTCAATCTGGGGCAAAGGTATCTCATCTATAGGGCTGGCTCCACATCAGATGGCTACCGGCCTGAGGAAAGGTTTGATCTGGTCGGCTATTTTTGGAATCGTTGTCTTGTTAAGTTTTGTGACCCTGTACATACGGGGCGTAAATCCTGTCACGCTGATCAGGGCCAAGCTGCCGACGGGCCAAGGGGTGTTTTTGTTTTTCCTTGTGGGAAGTCTGGTGGCCCCTGTTGCAGAAGAGGTTTTTTTCAGAGGCATTATTTACGGCTTTTTGAGGCGCTGGGGGGTGCTGTTGGCTCTCATCATCAGCACCCTCATGTTTGTCCTTGCCCATTCGGTCGGTGCCGGTTTTCCCGTAACCCAGGTTATAGGAGGCATTCTTTTTGCTGTGGCATATGAGGTGGAGGGAAACTTAATGGTTCCGATCACGATACATGTTCTTGGGAATTCGGCCATTTTTACTCTTGCGCTTATATCATAGAACTCGATTGTCTTTACTAGTTGAAGTGGCTACTAAAGTTGAAAGATGATAGTAATAACGATTGACCGCTTTTTCACTGACTGGGCATCGGGAGCAGGGAAATTCGCTTCACTTCGGCCCCCAATGCCTTTAGTAGCCTTGTACATGCTATTGCTAGAAATGGCTGTGGGCCTACGTTCAGCGAAATTCCCTGCTCCCATTCCGTACTTTAGGCTAAAAAGCCCCGGCACAGGCTATGGGCTTCATTTAGAGAGGACTTGACCGGCTCGCTCCCCGCAAGCCCCGTCCTTCAGGGCGGGGTCAAGGGGAGCTATACAAAAATATTTATCTTCCTTACCGGGAAGCCCCGCCCTTCAGGGCGGGGAGGCTTCACTTATAAGTTATTGTAGGCAGTATTTACTTGACTAGTGTTACCTCCTCAATGTGCTGGATTTTTTCCACAAGGCAGGAAAATGAGTAGATTCTTCTATGTTGCCAAGGCCATCCTATTGGGGCTATTGACAGCACAGATTATAGCTACCCTTCATGTCTATCTTTCGAATACAGAGCTTTACCGCACAGTCACAGCCATAACAGGTGCAGGCTATCTCGCTGTTCCCAACCAACAGGTGGCGCACACCCTCAAGGAATTTGGCCCTGCCTTTTTCGGGGGTTTATTCTTTACATTAAGCATAGGTGCGGCTCTTTCTATTTTTTCTGTTGCCTGTGCCTGGATCTGGGATCGCATCTTGGGCCGCAGTAAAGTCCTTCTCGTTCCGCTCATCCTTCTTTGGTTAGCTATCCTGTTTGCAGTAAATAGCTCGGATTTTTGCCTAATGGTTGCTTCCTATTTCTTTGCCGTACCACTTGCAGTCTTTCTGGGCACTTTAAAGTGGATGCCTCAACAAAGCGGCAAAAGGGTGTGGCTCAAGGAATCCGTTCACTTGCTTCCTATTGTCATCCTGGCGACCATATGGACAACTCAATTGGATCGCCTCATGTTTTTGGATATCCGAGATTACTTGCTGTTATCCAACCCTATCGGGCAAAAGATAAATGATTTCTACTACCGCTACACCCTTTACCCCGCAGAGGCCTTTAAACTTCTGGACCAAAGGCTTGTTAAGACCTGCAGTCTGGCGGGAATTCAAGACAGGGCTGTCGTCCAGCATTTGGAAAGTCAATTACTCCGCTACGACTACGTGCCTATAGATGAAGATGTGCCGGTTGATCTGGAGATTGTGCAAGCGGACAACATACTATCTTTCAAATATAAGGGTAACGAGGTTCTCCAAACCACATTCAAGGAGTTCCTTGCTATGCCGGGACAGGTTCTAGGGGATTTCTCTGAAAAGGTAGACAAATATCCCATCTTTCGTCAGGTCACTATTTTCTCTATCGTAATAGGATTTCCCTTGACCCTGTATGTGATACTTTTTGCCATCCTGCGTTTTGCATTGCAGTTTTTTGTGCGGTCAGCGACTTCTTCGGTGATTGCTTCAATCCTCTGTTTGTCAATAGGCTTGGCCTCGTTTGCCCCCGTTTGTTTTGGGAGGGTACCGATTAATGATGCGATGGATCTATCTGAAGCCCTGGAATCCGAATCTTGGCAGCAGAGGGTCGTAGCCTTAAGGATGGTGCAAAATAGAGGGGAGGAAATCGGCAATTTTCAGGCCTATCGCAGGTTGATGGTAGGTCCTTATACTCCTGAGCGCTACTGGTTGGCAAAGGCCCTGGGTTCAAGTCGCCATCCCAATGCCTATCAGGATCTGCTGATCCTTCTGGATGACTCCAATCCCAACGTGGTTACCATGGCTTTTCTTGCCTTGGGCCGGAGGGGCGATATAAAGGCTGTCGAGGAAATTCTAAAAAGGATTGAAACATCTGATCACTGGTACAAGCAATGGTACGCTTACAGGACCTTGAGGCGTCTGGGATGGAAGCAAAGTAGAATAGAATAATAAATCACCTAGAAAAAAGTAAATTGGTGTTTGGCAGCATTGATCCAGGCCGCCACACGTCGTTTGAGGAGTGGTTTGTTGCGCAGACGCGAGCCCTGGTTGGCCCTGACCAGTTCAGGAAAAAGGAGGTCCACCTCCTGCCGGCCGAGCTTTTCCATGGAATCAATGCCGGCACTTTCCAGAAGCCGAGCATTGGCAGACCCCATTCTGACCAGGTTCACAAGTCCAAGCCGTCGCCGGATTTTGTCGTGAGAGGACGTCCCGATCAGTTTTTTTGCCTCGTTCCAGTTGTCCAAGATCTGTTCCGGATAGCGCCATCCCTTCTTGTTGAGGCTCTTTGCGTCGTGCAGGCTGATGTCTTGAAGGATCTGTTCGAGGGATTCTGAGCGACTGTCGATCGTGTGGATCTTCATCTTCCTATAAGACCATTCGCTGAAAAAAAGAGCCAGAACAATCAACGATGAATAGACAAGCTTCTGTCTTCTCCGGCCCCCCTTTTGCCTCTCAGGCTCGGTATTCAGAAGATTAGGCCGGGGTGCCTCTGGATCCCAATGGCGACCGCCCCGCAGCAGATAGACTGCGTTTATCATCACAAAACACTCTACACAGAACGGGGGAAAGCCGAGAAATCCAAGGTGGGGCATCTCGAAAAGTTTGCCCTCAGAAAAGAACGGGACCGTGTAAATCCATTTTCCCAGGGCCCAGAAATTACACAACTCCCAGTAGCCGCCACAAATAATCCCGGCAAGGAGCAGACGAACAAAGGTCGTCCATTCCCCTTTCTGGCCGTCTATGAGCAGGGACCGACCACCGAATCTTGCACATATCGGTTCGAGCAAGAAGACAAAAGCGCCCCATACCAGGGGGAAAAAGTAGTCGGGAAGGATCAGGGGCAGGATCAGCATAATGGACCCGATCAAAAGAGAGGCCTTTTGTGACCAGGGTTTAAGGCGAAAATCGGTCTTTACCCGCCCGGGTATCTTCAGGCGACAAAGGAGCCGGTAGACCAGAAACATACCAGGGAGCACGGTTGCGAAATCGAGATACGCCTCCACATGGGGCCAGGGTCCGTCGGGTGATACGCCCACATAATACCAGTCTTTTAGGTGTAGATTCCAGGCCTCGAAAAAGAACCAGACTACTGCAGACCAGAAGAGAAGCACGCCGAATTCCCGTGGTCTTTTCAGGATCAGGCCTTCGTTCCAGCGCCACCACAACAGGCCGTCCAGGAAGAGAATAAGGCCGTACCAGGCAAAAGGGTAGGTGTGGGCGTAAAAGGGAAAGATGTAATTAACAGTGCCCCAAAAGGTGAGCAGGACGGTTCCAAGACCGAGAATCATCATTAATTTGCCGGTGAGGTGACGGCTCATCGGGCCTCAACACTCCTGCCTTGGAAAGAAAGATGATTGTTTGCGGCGAAACCCCGTGCTTTGCACGGGGAGCAAACTTAATCGATGGAACTGACGTTCCTTTTTGTTTCTCCCGCTTTGCGGGAAAAACAGAACCACACGCTGTACGGGTGGTCGTTTATTAAAATACTCTAGCCGTTTTCCTCATCGTTTTTCTCGAGAAACGGCAAACTCACCTTTTTGCGGTAAACTAGGGCATCTTGGTTGGCGACTTTTCCCATTGGCGTTTGGTCTGAAAAAAGTTTTGGATCAGCTCTCTGCATTCGGTTTCAAGTAGCCCTCCCTGGACATCAATCGTATGGTTCAGGTCGGCGTCGGAGGCCAGGTTGTAACGAGACCCCGCCCCGCCCCATTTGGGGTCCTTGGCTCCAAATACGATACGCACAACCCGCGCCTGCAACAGCGCGCCCATGCACATGATGCACGGCTCAATGGTGACGTACAGCGTTGTGTTCAGCAGCCGATAGTTTCCAATGGCCCGGGATGCGGCTCGCAGGGCCAGGATTTCCGCATGGGCTGTAGCATCACACAATGCAATGGTCTGGTTGTGGGCCCTGGCCAGCACGGTGCCGTCCCGGGCAACCAGGACAGCTCCCACAGGCACCTCGTCCGCCCGGGCAGCCTGTTGTGCTTCCAACAGGGCCTGGCGCATAAAATCGCTATGATTCAGTGTCGAACTTTGCACTTGCAATCAGCTTGACAGCTTATCCCAAAAACAATATAAGGATCGTACTCTAAAATGCGCCCATAGCTCAGTGGATAGAGCGCCGGACTACGAATCCGTAGGCCGGGTGTTCGAATCACCCTGGGCGCACCATTCAATGCCAGGGGGTTACCTGCAGGGTAACCCCTGTGGTTTTTAAGAGTCACTGGAGCAAGTAATCCGGATAACCGGCTCGCTCTCCGCGCACGAAGTGGTGCCGTAAGGCAGAACGCCCGTCCTGAAAGGCAGAACTTTGGATTTTGTCATTCTATGTTTCGATTACTACCCCAGGTTAAGGTCTGTATATCATACATTAAGTGGTTTGTAATGCAGGAAAGAGAAGCAAGCTTTATCCATGAGAAATAATCTTTTTGTCATATTTGGAGGGCAGGCCGACAACAGGGCCCGAAGAAGCGTAATGCCTATCGGGCAAAGTGGAGTTGAGCCGAACCTTGATCTCCTTAACGAGAGCCCCTGCCTTCAGTGCGACCTCTACATAAAAAATGCCATATGTCCGTATGTGAAGGCGTGCAGCAAGATTGACGAGTTTCAGCGGGTGGCAGCCGTTCACTGCACGCTTTACAAAGGCCATGATGTCTTCACAATTCTTTAGAGCAGTATCCTGATTTAATCAATATCCTATCCCCCTGCCAGGACCGTTCTCCTGCCCATCCCTTCTTCAATGGCACTGCTTTGATTATATCGCCCCATCGTGCTATCATCGCCGCCGCAATGAGCCGGCCCACACAACCAGCCCCTTTTCGCAGATGGCTTGACTCCTGTGCTGTTTATGCTGATCGGCGGGTCCTGTCCCTGCTGTTTCTCGGCTTCTCCAGCGGGCTGCCGCTGGCACTCACCTTCGGGACCCTGAGCGTGTGGCTTGCAGAAGTTGGGGTGAGCAAGACCACCATCGGCCTCTTTGCCCTCATGGGCGCACCCTATACCTTCAAGTTTGTATGGGCGCCCCTGGTGGACAAGTTGCCCGTCCCTTTTCTCACCCGCTGTTTGGGGCGCCGGCGTGGCTGGGCCGTTTTCACGCAGCTGGCACTGATGGTCACCATCACTGCCCTGGGCGCCACAGATCCATTAGCCCATGCTGGACTCACGGCCCTCTTTGCCTTTGCCGTAGCCTTCTGGTCGGCCAGTCAGGACATCGTGATAGATGCCTACCGGGTGGAGATCCTGGAGGAGCGCCAGTACGGTGCGGGCGCAGCCACTATCGTTCTCGGGTACAGGATCGGTATGCTGGTATCCGGTGCGGGTGCACTCTATCTCGCTACTTATGTGGGCTGGTTTGCGGCGTACGGGGTCATGACCTTGTTCATGATCGTGGGTATCGTCGCTATCCTGCTCAACCCGGAGCCGAAGGTGCAGATAAGTCGTGAGTCAATCGAGCAAGAAAGACGGATTGCCGAATACCTTGAGGCAAGACCCGATCTCAAGGGGAAGAAGGCAAGGGCGATTGCCTGGGCCTACGGTGCCGTGATCAGCCCCTTTGCAGAGTTCATCAGCCGTCGCGGCTGGGTAGTCATTCTGCTGTTTATACTCCTGTACAAGTTCGGCGACGCCCTGGCAGGGGTGATGAGCAACCCCTTCTACATTGAGCTCGGCTTCACCAAGATCCAGATCGCCGGTATCAGCAAGGTCTTTGGTCTTGTTGCCACCATTGTCGGGGGCGTGATCGGCGGGCTCATTGTGAACCACATCGGGATCATGAGAAGCCTCCTGGTGTGCGGTATCCTGCAGATGTTTTCCAATCTCATGTTTGCGATCCTGGCTGTGGTGGGTAACGACCCGAGCATGCTCGCTCTCACCATCGCGGTGGAAAACCTGAGCGGGGGCATGGGCACGGCAGCTTTTGTGGCCTACCTGTCGAGCCTGTGCAACGTGGCCTACACGGCTACCCAGTATGCGCTCCTTACGTCGTTTATGGCATTTGGCCGCACCCTGCTTTCTTCTTCAGGCGGGTGGATGGCAGACCAGATGAGCTGGGTTATCTTCTTTGTCGTGACCACGGGGGCGGCCCTGCCCGGACTCCTCCTGCTGATCGGGATGACTAGGCGATTTTCAGTTAACAAATAACTAGCGACAAATGACTAGTGCCCAAGGAGACAATCATGTATGACCTGGATTCTCTGACCGATGAGCAGTTGGCCGGACAGCGTCTCATGGTCGGTTTCAAGGGGAAGGCGCTCGACGACGACCTGCGGTTTATGATCAGAGACCTTCACGTAGGGGGGCTTATCCTGTTTAAGCGTAATGTGTCGGACCCCTCTCAGGTCACTGAGCTGTGTCAGGCCGCACAGGCCTGTGCGGTTGAAAGTGGTAACCCGCCGCTCATAATTTCCATTGATCAGGAAGGGGGGCCAGTGGCACGGCTGGGACCGCCTTTTACCGTCTTTCCAGGAAACCGGGCCATAGGGAAAGCCGGGTCCGAGGAGTCTGCCAGGGAGTTTGGCACGATAACAGCACAGGAACTAAATGGTGTGGGAATTACCATGAATCTTGCGCCGGTCCTGGATGTGGCTCCCCAGGGGCTTAATTCAGTTATGGCAGATCGGGTCTTTGGACATGAGCCGGAACTGGTAGCGTCCCTTGGCAGGGTAGTTATTGAGGCACTTCAGGAGAACGGCATCACGGCTACTGCCAAGCATTTCCCGGGCATAGGTCGCACAACACTCGATTCTCATGTTGATCTCCCTTATCTTGATGTGGAACGCCATCTACTCGAATCAACCGACCTTGTCCCTTTCCGCGCTGCTGTTGAAAGCAATGTAGAGGCTGTGATGCTGTCACACGTGATCTATCAAGGCCTTGACCCTGAGTGGCCGGCAAGCCTTTCCTCGATCATTGCAAAGGATCTGCTGCGCAAGTCAATCGGTTTTAATGGGATCACCATGACCGACGACCTTGATATGGGAGCTATTGACAAGCGCTTTGATATCGAAACAACGGTTGCAAGGATCTCAGACGCTGGGATTGATATTGCATTGATATGCCATGATCAAAAGAAGATGGAAGGTGCCTATCAGGCCTTCATAAAGGGAGTGCAAGGATCGGAGGAGGGTAGACAAAAGGGGATCGAGTCGGTTCGACGTATCTTGAATATGAAAGAGAAATATATAGTCTCCACTTCTCATTAGATACTGCTTCAAAACCTTTTTCCTCGTTTGGTTTGACTATTTTCGTCCCGCCCTTGGCGGGATTCTTTTGTATTGGTTCAATTCGGGATAAGGAGATCCGCTTCACTTCGGCCTCCAATGCCTTTAAAGGGTATGCGATCGGCCCGGGTGGAAATGGCTGTAGGCCTCGTTCACCGGATTTCCTCACCCCTTGAAGTGTCACCAGAATACTCCCTATGGCCTCGTCAAAGGGTTTTGAACCGGTTTATAGTTTTCTTATTACTTATTTACGAAAGCATGCCAGAATGCCCTGCGCGGGATGGCGGGGATGAACGGCATTCTTCAAAGTTTTTGGCTTTACAACCAGACTTATTCGTGTATGATTTACGCCCCAAAGACTATTAGATCAGGCAATTTGCCGGGGGGTGGCATCAGTATGCACCAAGGCGAGGGCAGGGCGTTGCCGGACCCGGGCGGCTTTATATTAGCTCCAGTTTTTATTCTGGCATTACAAGGAGTTTGCATAAACCCTTCAAGGAGTATATTAGGCGCAGGGAGGTCACAAAATAGATCAACATGGCAGTAGCAGCAGCCTTTGATAACGAGCGATACATAACAGAGCAGACATCTGAGATCCTGAAATCGGTCAAGAGGTTCAACAACAAACTTTACCTCGAGTTCGGGGGTAAACTCCTTTATGATTATCATGCTTCCAGGGTATTGCCGGGGTATGCTCCGAATGTAAAGATGAGGCTTCTGCAGAAGTTGAAAGACAACGCAGATGTCCTGCTTTGCATCTATGCAGGTGATATTGAGAGAAAAAAGATAAGGGCGGATTTTGGCATTACCTATGATTCTGATGCCCTCAAGATGATCGACGATATCCGGGAGTATGGAATCGATGTGCTCGGTGTGGTCATAACCCGTTTTGATAACCAACCATCTGCTATATTGTTCAAGAACAAACTAGAAAGGAGAGATATAAAGGTCTACACGCATCCTTTCACAAAAGGGTACCCCACAGATGTGGATCTGATCGTCAGTGACGAAGGCTATGGTGCAAACGAGTACATTGAAACTAGAAATCCTCTAGTCATTGTCACCGGCCCCGGTCCTGGTAGCGGAAAGTTAGCCACGTGTCTTTCTCAGTTGTATCATGACCGCAACCGAGGAATAAAATCTGGATATGCCAAGTTTGAGACCTTTCCTATCTGGAACTTGCCCCTTAAGCATCCGATCAATATAGCGTATGAAGCAGCAACTGCAGACATCAGAGATTTTAACCTGATCGATCCTTTTCATCTGGAGGCATACGATAAAAAAGCCGTAAACTATAATCGTGATGTG
>JAUWXJ010000093.1 GCA_030616425.1 Desulfobacterales bacterium
TCCTTGTCAAGAGGAATCTTGCCAATCCCTCACCCTGTGAACTTGTCCTGAATAAAGTGAAGGAGGACAAGTTCCTCCTCTCACCCATTTTCCCAGAACCCAGTATTCCATCATTCCAGTATTCCAGTATTCCAATTGTGAGCGAAGCGAGCTAAGTTCTATCCGAACGGTCCATCAAGGCATAGCGGGCCAGGGTGGGAAAAATGAATCACAATAAGGACATTGGAAGAAGGTGAATTGGCTAAACTTCAGAAGTGATATATGAAAGACAATGGGGTCGTATGCGAGGGCGGGAGGCCTCTCGTTTGTATTTATCCAGAAATCCTATCCGGCTCACCGTCAGGGTTATGGAACCAAAATCCTCCTCTACCCGGCCCTCCAAGATATAAGGCCGTGATCCATTCAGCATGTGGCAGAATTGATTATATACCTTTGGAAAGAACACGGTTTCATAAAGGCCGATGGTATCCTCAAAGGAGACGAATTTCATGGGCTCCCCATCCTTTGTATGCACTGTCTTTCCGGTCACCAGCCAACCGATGGTGGTCACCCTTTTCCCCACATGGGCATGGAATTCCCGGGCCCTGACAAAATCCAACCCCTTCAAGTTAAGTGCCTAAAGTTAAAGGAACAAAAATGACCATCACATGCTTTGGGCCGGTTTTTATTGGTTTAAAAATGGGATTTCCTATACTATGAACTTACAAACTACCTCCATAAGTATCCAATTTTATTGCAATAACAAAAATTGAACGGTCTTAAATAAAATTTCGTTGACATTAGATATTTGCATTTAATATATTGGATTTAATATATTTGCCGCCTGAATAATTTGAGAGTATGAGGAGAAACTCATGCCAAAGCTCAAGACCCTGAAACAGCCGATGCCCTTGGCCAAGGGGAGATTTACAATGAGATGGTTCTTGCAAGGGAACTTGAAATCTCCGTGACTCCTGTAAGAGGCGCTCTTTTGGGGCTTTCTGCACAAGGCAAGGGCTAATCACCTTCCTACCACGCAAAGGGGTGAGGGTCACTCAATACAAGAGGCAGGATATCGAAGAAATCTTTGAATTGCACAAGGCTGTCGAATTGGCTGCCATAGAGAAAGTGGCAAAGGTCTCTCCACCAAGTGATCTCTCCAAGTGCTAAAAAGCCTTAGCTGATCAGCGAGAAGCCATCACCAAAAAAGATTCTCGTGATTTTTTGCAATAGGGTGTCAGTAATGAGAATTCGTCCCTTTGAATACTACACGGCGATCAACCAGAGCGATGTCCTGGATAAGTTGGCCAAGTACGGCCCGGATACAAAGGTCGTGGCCGGAGGCACTGACCTTGTCCTTGCTATGAAACGCAAGACCATACTCCCCCGCGTTGTGGTCAGTCTACACAAGGTCAGAGAATTGGATTTCGTTCGGGAAGAAGATTCTAGAGTTTGTATCGGTGCCCTTACCAGACACGCCGATCTAGCAATGAATACCACACTCAATGATAACTTTCCAATTCTGTGCGAGGCGGTCTCCCTGATCGGGTCTTGGCAGATTCGCAATGTAGCCACCATTGGTGGTAACCTTTGTAATGCATCTCCGGCCGCTGATTCAGCTCCACCTTTGTTGGCTCTTGACGCGCGGGTGGTGATCGCGAGTTCGGAAGGTGAAGATGAGATCCCCCTCAGCTCCTTTTTTACAGGTCCCGGTGCAACTGTCCTAAAGTCTAACCAGCTGTTAAAGGAAATCGTTGTTGAGCGGCCAAAGACCCGATCCGCCGGCTGTTACCTTAAGTTGATGCGCAAGAAGGCAGGTGATTTATCCCTGGTCGGAGTTGCTTTTCAGGCTGAGACTGACCAGGCTGGCGAAAAGCTCGCGAGGGTGGCTATCGGCCTTGGCGGGGTGGCGCCGACGCCTGTTCGTTCGCCGGAGACTGAGGCTATGCTAACCGGCCTTTCCTATGACGAAGCCATCAAAGAGATCCCCGAAGCTGCTCGGGCAGCTGTTAGAGCGACCAGTCCCATCGCAGACATCCGTGCGTCGGCCGACTACCGCCGAACAATCGTCGAGATTTATGTGCGGCGAGCCGCTGAAAAGATCTTAGGCACCCTTTTCAATGGAGAAGACATTCAAAAATGAAGGTTCGCATAAATGTCATAGTCAATGGAGAAAAACACCATCTGGAGGTGAAACCCAACCATACCCTCGTCGATGTTCTGCGGGAGGAATTGAGCTTGACGGGCACTAAGAAAGGTTGCGGTTCAGGAAAGTGCGGGTCTTGCACCGTCCTCATGGACGGCCGACCTGTCAATTCTTGCCTGATTCTCGCACCCCAAGCTGACGGCAGGGAGGTCGTTACAATTGAGGGTCTGGCAGGCCGAGAGCCCCATCCTCTTCAGAAGGCATTTGCTGAGAAAGGGGCTATCCAATGCGGCTATTGTGCGCCGGGCATGATCCTCACGGCGAAAGCACTGCTAGATGTGAATCCCAATCCTCAGGAAGAAGAAATCAGATTTGCCATTGCCGGAAACCTTTGCCGCTGTACTGGGTACAGCAAGACAGTGGAAGCCATACGGTCTTGCGCTAACTCTAGCAGGAATAACAGGCCAAGTGCAGGGAGGAAAGCATATGCGTGATTTAGACGTTGTGGGACAATCGTATCCCCAGATCGATGCCATGGAAAAGGCCATGGGCAAGACCAAATTCGTCTCCGATCTGGCTCTGCCGAACATGCTTTACGGACGAATCTTGAGAAGCCCTTATGCCCATGCCAGGATCAAGCATATCGATATTTCCAAAGCGAAGTCGCTCACTGGAGTTAAGGCCGTTGTGGCTTACGCAGATACACCCGGAATTAAGTTCGGACCCCGGACTGAGGATTGGACAATCCTCGCTAGCGACAAGGTCCGTTTTTGCGGAGATGAAGTTGCAGCCGTAGCTGCCGTAGACGAGGATATCGCTGAGGGGGCCTTGGATTTGATTAAAGTCGAGTACGAGGAACTGCCGATGGTATCAGATCCGCTTGAGGCCATGGAACCGGATGTTCCCCTAATCCACGAAGATAAGCCGGGCAACATCGCCTTTGAATTCAAGATTGATGTTGGTGACGTGGATGAGGCCTTCAAGAATTCATATGTCATCTATGAGGACCGCTATTACACCAATCAAGTCTACCAGGCCTACCTGGAACCCATGGGCGCGATCGCAGACGTGGATTTGTCGGGCCGTATTACATTCTGGGTCGGGACCCAGATTCCAAATATGATGCGCATGACCTACGCCAAGGCCATGGGTGTATCTCCGGACAGCATACGAGTTATCGTCCCTGATTACGGCGGCGCCTTCGGCGCAAAGATGGAAAACAATGTCCATCTAGTGGCTGCCGTGTTGGCTCAGAAAGCCGGCTACCCTGTCAAGATGATCAATACCCGCCACGACGACTTCATTGCAGGAAATCCTCGCGTGCCCATGTACATTGATATTAAGCTAGGGGCGACAAGAGAGGGTATACTAACTGGCAAAGAGGTTCGCGTTGTAGGTGGTGCCGGCGCGCGAGTCGTTTACGCCCATGCCATAGTTGCTACGGCCTGTTACAGGGCCGATTCACTCTACCGTTTCAAACACGTCAGATCCAAAGGTTACACGGTATATACCAATACTGTGCCCACAAGTTGCTTCCGCGGTTTTGGCAATGCGCAAATGACTTTTGTCCTCGAATCGGCTCTGGACACGATCGCCGATCAATTAGATATCGACCCAGCCGAACTGCGAATCAAGAACGGTATTGGTCCGGACGAGGTCAGTATCCACGGGTGGATAATCAACAGCTGCGGTCTGAAAGATTGCATCTCAAAGGCTACAGAGGCTGCTAAATGGCAGGAAAAGCGACAACTGAAAAAACCATTTAGAGGAATTGGGATATCCTGCTGCAACCATGTATCTGGAAACCGGGCCTTTGCCCGAGAATTCGATGGCGCAGGTGGGATAGTCCGAATCGGCCGAGATGGGCGCGTAACCGTCTATGCCGGTGAATCGGATATGGGCCAGGGGCAAAAAACAGTATTTGCCCAGATAGTGGCGGAGAGATTGGGCGTGCCATTAAATTTGGTTCATGTTGCCATTGTGGACACGGACTTCTCTCCATTTGGATTGGGCAGCTTCGCCACTCGCGGCACCCTTATGGGTGGAAATGGGGTCCTGGCTGCCGCTGACGACGCATTCAAACAACTTGCTGATGTGGCGGCAGAAATGCTTGAGGCCAATCCTAACGACATTGAATGCAGCAACGAAAAATTTTTTGTCAAGGGTTCCCCTGAGAGGAATGTTCCATTTAAAGATGTAACCGAAAAGGCTACATTCGTCCGCTATGGATCCCCAGTAGTAGGGACTGGTTTTTACAATCCAGGCACCGAGTTACCCGATGCCGAAACCAAATACGGGAACATCTCTCCTGCTTACCCTTTCGCCTGTCAGGTAGCTGAGGTAGAGGTGGACCCCGACACCGGTCAGATTAAAGTACTTAACTTTGTTGCAGCTCACGATATTGGCCGGGCCATCAATCCAATGGCCACAGAGGGACAGATTCAGGGCGGTGTGATACAAGGCCTCGGCTGGGCTTTAATGGAGAATATGGTGACGGAAAATGGAAGCATTGCCAATCCTGATTTCCTAGACTACCTCATTCCTACGGCCTTGGACTCACCCAACATAACGCCCATCTTGGTCGAACCAATCGAATCAAGTGGACCTTACGGTGCAAAAGGCATTGGTGAACCGGCCTTAAATCCGGCGATGTCAGCAATCACCAATGCCATCTATAACGCCACTGGCATCCGGATCAAGGAGCTGCCTGTTTCAGCAGAGAAGATTTTAAAGGAATTAAAGAAACGTCCAAAGTAAGGCCGCTGATTCTTGTCATTGACTGAATTGGATACGTTTATCATTTTAACAAAGGATGGAAGATATGCCAAAACCAGAAATTGAATTCATGGACTATGACACCGAGTATGAGTGGCGTCCCGTTGAAGGAGATACCTTGGGAATCAAGGAGAAGATTTTGAGCGAAGACCCCGAGAGCGGTGATTACACGCGTATGCTCAAATTTCCCCCCGGAATAGAGACCTCGGAAACATTGGTACACGATTTCTGGGAAGAGGTTTTAATCGTCGAAGGGAGCCTTTACGACATTGCCAAGAAAGAAACATACTTACCTGGGTTTTACGCATGTCGTCCCCCTGGAATGAAGCATGGTCCATACCGAATACCCTATGGATGCGTCACTTTCGAGATTCGATACTACAAGAAATAGTATCCTATTCGTCTGTTAAACCCAGAAATCAAGCTAGCCTAGCATGCTTTGGGTTTACTTAAAGGGAGAAAAATGAAAATTACATTAACGCTTGAAAAGCAAGAAAAGAGAGAATCTCTCACTTTTGAATACTCCCGTATGGTCAATGCGGGTTATGTGGGTCGCGACCAGGAAGAGGTCCGACGTCATATTGGCGAGCTGGCGAAAAAGGGGATTCCCGGCCCTAAGACCACACCGACCCTGTATCCGGTCATCCCTCGTACACTGGTGACCGATGATGAGATTGAAGTCTATGGGGAGGAAACTTCTGGAGAGGTTGAATATGTCCTGCTCGTTGAAAACGAGGAATCGATCTACGTGGGATTAGGGAGCGATCACTCCGACCGGCACCTGGAGGAGACAGACATCCCTCGTTGCAAACAAATCTGCCCGAATGTGATCAGTAAGGTTGTCTGGCCGTTGGCAGAGGTCAAGGATCACTGGGATCAGCTGGAGATTCAGAGTAAGGTTATCAAGGATGGCCAGGAGATCCTATATCAACAAGGCTCCCTCGCACTGATACTGGATCCAAGGGCTCTTATGGAATTCGTGCGCTCAAAGATCCCGGCGCCTCTCGACCGCACTGTGATTTTCTCCGGTACCTTGAGTACACTTACAGGCGGTTTTATTTTTGGAGGGCAATTCCTTGGCCAACTGGTGGACCCTAAGCTCAAACGTCGTCTCGAACTGAGCTATGATATCTGCCCTTTGAACTACATGACGGTGGAGTAGGAGTCGTTCAACATGCTGGTGGCGTCTATACAAATGGGTGTGGTGGAAGGCGACAAGTCCCGGGCCATCGACGAAGCGGTCGAAAAGGTTCACCGCGCTCGGGGTGCTGATCTAATCGTCTTGCCCGAACTTTGGAATATCGGTTTCATGAGTTTCGATCGTTACATCCCTGAGGCAGAGGACAAGAGCGGTCCCACTCTGACTACCCTTAGAAAATTGTCCAAAGAGGTCAAGGCCTATGTTCACACGGGCAGCTTTGTCGAAAGAGATGGAGATAAATATTACAATTCCAGCTACCTAATTTCGCCAGAGGGTGATATCCTTGCCAACTACCGCAAAATCCACTTGTACGGTTACGGCTCCAAGGAGAGCCAGATCCTCAGCCGTGGCGATAGAGTGGTGGTTGTCAAGACTGCTCTAGGCACCTTTGGGCTTGCTACCTGCTATGACCTCCGCTTTCCTGAGCTCTTTCGGCGAATGGTGGAAGATGGGGTCGAGCTTTTCCTTGTTTGTTCGGCATGGCCGTATCCTCGACTGGAGCACTGGATTATGCTCAACCGGATTCGTGCAATTGAAAACCAGTGTTTCCTCATTTCGGCCAACTCAGCGGGACCGAACATGGGCACCTTGTTCGTAGGCCACAGTATGATGGTTAACCCCTGGGGAGTGATTGTCACCAGCGGCGGAGATGATGAGGTCATCCTCCGGGCGGAGCTGGATTTGAAGGAAGTTCATAGCGCCAGAGAACGATACCCGGCCTTGGCGGATCGTCTGGAATGGTTGGACAAAAGGGGCTAGGTGGCTCGGAACCCCCCGTGCAGCAATCGATTTATCTTTGAACTTTGAAAACGAGGCAAGCGATGCCAAGCATGGAAGTTAACTTCTGTGGCGTGAGTATAAAGAACCCTGTCGTGGCAGCCTCGGCCGAGCCGACCTTGAACGCCCACAACATGAAAAAGTGTATAGATACCGGAGCGGGCGGCATCATTGCCAAAACGATGACTGACTCGCCAGCCATGCGGGAGCTGACCACCAGGTCCAAATGGCGTTTTCTGAATGAACGTCATGAGGTCTGCCAAGGTAAAGTTCCACGGGCCTTTAGCCTTTACGGCCGTAGCGGTTTGGCCCTTGAGCCGCCGGAGGAGTTTCTGCCCGAGATCAAGGAGACCATTGGGTATGCAGCTGAACACAAAGCTGTTGTGATCGGGAGCATTGCCTCCACTGAGATGCAAGGCTGGGTGGAACTTGGTAAGCAGATAGAGGATGCTGGTGTGTCGCTCATTGAGTTGAATTTCGGCTGTCCCCATCCCAAGCTAATGCCTGGTGTCAGGACGGGAATGAATGTGGGCCAGGATTTCGACTACGCTTGCGAGATCACTCAGGCGGTGGCTGAAGCGGTCAGCGTGCCAATCATGATTAAGGTCACTCCGCAGGTGACCGATCTAATTGAATTCGCCGGTCGGCTCAAGAAGGTTGGCGCCGCGGCGGTTACTCTTACAAATCGATTTATCGGCTTTGTACCTGATATCGAAACTGGCAAACCTTTAATTTACGGTCAAGCCGGGGTTGGAGGTCCTTGGATCAAGCCGCTCACCCTCCGGTGGATTAATGAGGTGCGCCGCGCATATAAGGATGAGATCTTTATCGCAGGTACCAATGGAGCATACGATTGGCGGGATATAGTCCAGTTCATCATGAGCGGAGCCCATATTGTGGAGATGTGCTCGGCGGTCATGGTGTTTGGCTACGAATGGCTGGGCAAGCAGGTCCGCGGCCTGGAAAAGTTCATGAATGAAAAGGGCTACGAAACTATAGACCAAATGCGAGGCATCGCCTCTGATGCGGCCATGGCCTACGCCTACATGCCACGCGAGAAGGCCCGGGTCAATCCGGATCTTTGCAACTATTGCCGGCGATGTCTTAAGGCCTGTTTTTACCAAGCCATGCAGGACGGTGAGGATGAGACCTGGGTACAGGAAGACAACTGTATAGGTTGCGGGGGCTGCTACTCGGTATGTCCGGTTCCTGGTGCGATAGATATTGTGATCCATCAATAGCTTTCGGACAAGGTATCGCGGAGTGAGGATGAAAAGCCTTTCAATGGCTGTAGATTGAAGCAAACTAGCATGAATGAACTCCCAATATGGCTTTTTCTGATTTGCCAGCCGGAGTTTCTTCGCGAAAGGCTAAACCACCACAATGTAAGAAACGCTGACAATAGGGTATCAATAAAAATGATATCACAGCTATTTAACAAAAAGGAGCCGTGTAGAATCGGACATTAAATCTATTTTGAATTTTTCTTCAGAAAAAGAGATAGGAGAGTGATACAGGTTTCCATCAGAGGAGGCGATAAAAATAATTAACATTTAACAGGCTAACACTCATAAGGAAGGAGGAATTGGGATGAGAAAGAAACATTTACCTGGGTTGAGCGGTTCAACGTTCAAGCCCGCCCCGGCCTCCGGCTCATAGAGCCTACGCCTCGGAGAGCGCGACGACCATTATCAAGGAGATCAACCCTCTGCTATTGAAAGCATGTGCCTTGGATCCAACTTTTTGAAATCAGGTCTGGGCCAGGGGTTCCGGGTTGATGAACCCCAACAGGCTCAATCCAAAAGAATTACGCCTCCATAGAGGCGGCAAATAATTTTCACCCAATGGGTGAAAGAGGCTAATCTAAGCACTGTGTCATGAAGTTGAGGATATCAGTAGATCATAACCTTTGAACCCCTGGCCCAGACCTGGCATGTCAAGATGCGGTGATGGAAAGCCAAGAAATCATAAACAGAGAAAACAATTGCATATCCACATC
>JAUWXJ010000206.1 GCA_030616425.1 Desulfobacterales bacterium
GATAAACATTAGGTGGGTCTTATGATTACGATTATTACAGGTATTATCCTACTGTTATTCTTTTTGGCCTCTGCCATACGGGTCCTCAAAGAATATGAGCGGGGGACCATATTCCGTTTGGGACGCGTTATTGGTGCCAAAGGCCCCGGACTAATCATCCTAATCCCGATCGTTGACAAGATGGTGAAGATGAGTCTGCGTCTGATTGCCATGGATGTGGACCCTCAGGACGTCATCACCCGGGATAACGTGTCGCTTAAGGTGAACGCCGTCGTGTACTTTAGAGTCATGGACCCGGTGAAGGCGGTGATTGAGGTGGAAGACTACACGTATGCCACATCCCAGCTCGCCCAGACCACCCTTCGCAGTGTGTGCGGTCAGGCTGAATTGGACGAGCTTCTTTCTGAGCGGGAAAAGATAAACACTAAGCTTCAGGAGATCCTGGATAGCCAGACAGATCCCTGGGGAATCAAGGTCTCCACCGTGGAGGTCAAGCATATCGATCTCCCACAGGAAATGCAGCGGGCCATGGCCAAGCAGGCAGAGGCAGAGCGAGAGCGGCGGGCCAAGGTCATCAATGCAGAAGGAGAGTTTCAGGCAGCCGGCAGGCTGGCAGAGGCTGCTACCATCATGCAGGAACACCCCATGGCCTTGCAGTTGCGGTATTTACAGACAGTTCAGGAGATCGCGGCTGAAAGCAATTCCACAACCGTGTTTCCGATCCCAATTGACCTCTTCAAGCCGTTTTTTTCTCTGATTGAGAAGAAAAAGTCAGAATAGGAACCCCCTGTGCTTGAGCGGCGAAGCCGCGTTGCACAAGACAACCTCGCCCTAACCAACATTCCATATCAACAAATCTGCAATTTTCCTTGACCTGGTTAGACTGCTATCCTATATTTAGTTGTTAGGCTTCAGGCCAAGGCTGCAAAATTATGAGTAACCTGGTCGGATAAAAACGTAGACATATGAAAGACTATTATCACACCTTTCATATCCCCGTTATGGGTATCGGACACTCTGCTGATACACCTATCCGTGTAGCTCATTTAGGCATTACATCTGTTATTTCACTCGTAGATGATATTTTTCTCGAAAAAATCCGCAAATATTACAATGAAAAGTACGGCTTGCCCTATGTCAAGCTACCAAGGAACGAAGAAGACGGCAGAGCAAAAAGAATCACCGCCTATCTTGAGACCGTCAGGGAAATCGTCCGGATCAAGATGGAAGATATAAGAGAACAGCCTTTCTTTGAGGTCAACGACAAAGGTAAATACTTTGACCTGCTTCCCGAAGAAACTCCCATGAAAAGGGACTACAACAAGCTTCTCAAAATGAAGGCAGGACCTGAGAGAAACGCGCTGGCAAAGGATTTGACACGTAGAATGCAACCTGGCTCTATTGACGTCAATATCATGGTCAAACTGGACTGCATCAATCCTGATAACAATGGAAACCTGCTTGGTGACGAATTCAGCGATGCCAAAGCGGCCCTTCGGGGGTATGCCGAGAGCGGTCTTCGGTCCAGGATCGTATTTTCGGCCGGAATCAACCAAAGACTATTCAACTATATGACCCGGTTTCGGGACTTTTACAGGGACGAAACAGGCGAGATCAAAAAAAAGACCATTATTAAGGTGAGTGACTTCCGCTCCGCCTTCATCCAGGGCAGGTTCCTGGCCAGAAAAGGACTGGAGGTTTACGAATTCCGTATCGAATCAGGGCTCAATTGCGGTGGTCACGCGTTTCCCTGCAACGGCAATCTGCTCCCAGGCCAGCTCCAGGAGTTCAAGGAGAAACGGGGGCAGCTTACCACAGAGTTTCAGCCGCTGATACGGAAGTACTACAAGAACATGGGTTGGAAATATTCTGAGCCGGCCTTGAACGGTCGTCCCCTCATCACCGTGCAGGGAGGGATTGGCACCCACGGGGAAGTGCGTAGACTCATGGAAGATTTCAGGACAGATCTGACGGGATGGGCCAGCCCTTTTCTGCTGGTTCCGGAAGCCACCTGTGTGGATGTCCCTACCCGTGAAGTCTTGAAACATGCCGGGGAGGAAGAACTCTACCTGAGCGATGTATCTCCTCTGGAAATCCCTTTCAACAATGTACGCAAGACAGGATCAGAGATATGGACCTGCAACCTGGTGGCAAAAGGCAAGCCTGGTTCCGCCTGCCCGAAACATTTTCTGGTATCAAACACCGAGTTCACTGAAACGCCTATTTGTCTCGCCTCCAGAAAATATCAAAAGAAGAAACTGGAGAAGATAATGAACATGGAGATTTCAGGCGGTGAAAAGGAAAGGCTTTGCCAAAAGATTGTGGAAAAAACCTGTATTTGCGACCACCTGGGGAATGGAGCCCTTATTGCCCTGGGCATCGCCAAGGAGAAGACCGCGCCCCAGTCAATATGTCCCGGTCCCAATATCGCCTGGTTTGACAAAACATATACCCTGAAAGAGATGGTGGACCATATCTACGGGAGAGGCCCGTCGCTGGTTTCATCTGAACGTCCACATATGTTTGCAAAGGAGATTGCGATATATGTGGACTATTTTGAAAAACAGGTAACTCGCTGTGCATATACACCCAAGGAAATCAGAACCCTCCAGGCATTCAAGAAGAACCTCGAAGAGGGTATGGACTTTTGTCTGAGTATTGCCCAAAAACAGCCGTATCAGGGAGAAAATCTGGCCTCCATCCCTTCGTGCGTGGAAATGCAAAGAGCGCGCCTGAGATCTATCTGTGCCGGTTTTGAAAAGAAAGCCAAGATTACAGAGTCCAATAAATGACAACACATCAACTTATCTTAAAACCATGGAAAGGGCCCCGGTAGTGCATTCCTTACGACATAATCCGCAACCAAAACATTTTTTCGTATCAATACGGGCTATTGTCCTGCCGTCTTCCTGAATGCTATCTACTGCATCAAACTGACAACACTCGGCGCAGAGCCCGCACCCTTCACACAGACCCCTGTCCACCACAGCAACATGTTCGGCCCTGGCAATGATTTCCACGCGAATGCCGGAAAGGGTTCGCATAGCCATACAATCACGAGCAGTACAATTACAGACTGCCCCGATAAAGGGTGTCAACATGGTCCAGATAGTGTGTATTGCACCATCTTCTTCCATTTTTTCCATCTGATGGAGCGCTTCATGGGGTGACAATGATTCAAGGCCCTCATCGGACAGCTTGCCGAAATAACTCATATCAAGGTCTTCATACCATGCATGGGGACCGTAACTGATTGCATAGCAGCACCTGACTTCTTTATTTCCGACAGCCCAACGGCATGCGCACGGCATCCTGACAATAGTTTCTGCCTTGAGAACCAGCCCTTTGATCTCCTCCATGGGTAGGACCTGGCCGAAATGTTCGATCTTGGCCCGCTTCTCCATATTGTCTTTTATAGAAGCCGGCAGCCGCCCCTTCCTGGCAAAAAGAATCTCGAGGCGTCCAAGAGTCTTAAACCCATCACCAATTGTAGATTCAAGGAAATCTTCGATATATTTCCTGCGCCTTAGATCGGCAACCAGATCCTGGGCGTAGTTTGCCGCATTCTTATACCAGATCTTTCCGTCTCCATGTTTTGTGCAGAATTCACACATGGCCTTCCCTATTCTTTCGTGT
>JAUWXJ010000190.1 GCA_030616425.1 Desulfobacterales bacterium
GGCCTGTCGTGACTCTTGCCGGTGTATAAGGCTATCTTTTCCAGGGACGATATCAGCCCTTGGCTGGTTCCGAGTAGATCAAAGGCAAAAAGGTCGGCCTGGCGTTCGCAGTTTCGCATAAAGTATCCAAAGACATAACGAAAGTAGATTAACAGCATTCCTGCCATGGTTACGGTGAGGATGACGGATGTCAGAGTGGCTTGTTCAAGCCGAACATTGCGCATAATCGGAGAAGACAGATCGCTATACAGGATGGCATAAACAATCAAGTCAAAGGCGGCATAAGAGAGCACGATAAACCCCAGAAAGAATATCAAGTAAAAGACCAGGTGTTTTCTCTTAATGTGCCCGATCTCATGGGCCATGACAGCGTCGATCTCATCATCATTCAGGATCCGAAGCAGGCTTTCTGTTACGAGGATATAACGAAACCTCTTGATCAGACCCATGACTCCCGCGGTCAGCAGTTTGCCTTCAAAGATCGGCCACTTCAAAATATTATTGTACTTCAATTCAGCCTTTTTACAGATCGCCTCAATCCGTGTACGCCTCGGGCCCTGCACCAGGGGGCGACATTGCCAGAAAAACTTGATCAGGGAAGGCGCAATAACAACCAGGGCTGCCAGAAAAAACGAAAAGAAGATGATCTGCCCTTCTGGCGTGGAGAGCATGCGCTTGGGCATAGAAAAGGGTAGTATATTGATTATGTCCACGCCTGCCGAGATCAGCAGCCATGGCAAGATTACAGGAAGGTTGAATGAAATATTGGAAAGTACATACGATCGTCTGGAGAGTTGTGTCTGAAACAGGACCTTATAGGTCGTATAGGCCCCTGCCCATATGATTGCAAGATACCCTATGAAAAGGCCGATGAACAAGAAGGCGGTGAGGGTAGGCGAACTTCGAAAAGGAGGGATGTTCATAATAAAGAATTTCAGGTTTAAGACGTATATATCGATGGCGAAGATGATAATAGCCAGGATTGCCTGTCGATTGAAGAGTCGGTCAAATTCGCCGTGAAGGCCGAAATGACTCCTAAGCGCAACCCTTTTGGAAAGGGTGCCAAAGGCAGCTCTAGTAGTTATTGCAAGGATAGCTACGCATAAGGAAAAGATACCCAGGGTCTCAAGCGGTCCGAGATAGGGTGTTTCTGAAGGGTAATAGGTGGTGTATATGAGAAGGACTAGAATAAAGTAAATGAAATTGCCATACATCTGTCCCTACCGAGAAGAAGACTCTATGTTATGGGACATATAATCTATCACACTTTTCAGGATTCCATCCAGGTCTGTTTTTGGCTCAAAGCCTATGCAGTCTTTGATTTTTTGAATGCCCGGCACCCTTCTTTGCATATCTTCAAAATCTTTTTCAAAGGCTACTTCATACGGTATATACTCGATTTTAGAGTCGCCACCGGTCATGGCGATGATTTTTTTTGCCAGGTCCTCAATGCTGATCTCTTCTGCCCCACCCACGTTGAATACCTCGCCTGTCGCTTTCGGGCTGGCCATAAGCCCCATAAGGGCCTCTACCACATCCTTAACATAGGTAAAGGTGCGGGTCTGCTTTCCATCTCCGTAAACCGTAAGGGGCTGGCTCTCGAGGGCTTGGCCTACAAGCCTTGGTATTACCATACCGTAAGCGCCGGTTTGTCTTGGTCCCACCGTGTTGAAGAGGCGGGCTATTACTACCTCAAGGCCGTTAGTCCGATGGTAGGCGAGTGTCATGAACTCGTCCATGAGCTTGGAGGCTGCATAGCTCCAGCGAAACTTGCTGGAGGGTCCGTAGATTATGTTATCGGTTTCTACCAGCGGGGCGTGTAGGTGTTTTCCGTAGACCTCTGATGAGGAGGTGATCAATACCCTTTTCCTGAATTTGCTGCAAAGTTCCAGTACCTTTTCGGTCCCTTGTATATTCGTCCGGATTGACTCAAACGGATGCTCGAGGACATAAAATACCCCCACTGCAGCTGCCAGATGATAGACCTTGTCGCAGATACCCACCAGCTCAACCATTTTTTCGTGATTCAGGATTGAATCATGGGAAAAAAAGAAATGGGCCTTGTAATTCTCGTTCTCTTGGAATTCTTTGATGTTTTCGGACGAGCCTGTTGATAGGTCATCGATAACATAAACCTCATCTCCATTTTCCAGATGGGCCTCTGCCAAATGTGACCCAATGAAACCTGCACCACCTGTAACAAGAACTTTCATAAAGTGCTACCTGTTAGATATTCTAGTTTGAGTACAAAAGCAAAAGCCGCATGCAGCGGCTCGGAGCTTCAATTTATCGGCTATGCCGCTGTTGTCTTCCATCCGCACGGCTGACAGGGTCATGCGGCACTACCAAATGCCGGTGGATTGAGCAAGCACTGAACTGAGGTGGTCGGGACGACTGGATTTGAACCAGCGACCCCAGCGTCCCGAACGCTGTGCTCTACCAGACTGAGCCACGTCCCGACTCCCAAGAGATCTTTTACGCGACTTGCTTGAAGGTGTCAAGGCGCTTTCTTGTAAGCATGGCTGCCCAAACCCAAAAGTGTTATGGAATAGTTCATCAGCATACGGGGCAAGGAATATCGCTGAACGCAGGCATCCAGCCATTTCCACCGTGAATAACAGCATACATAATAAAGGCATTGGAGGCCGAAGTGAAGTGATGTCCCTTGCCCCGTGAACTGTTACAGTGTTATTACCTGCCAAACGGATCCTGAAGCACGATGGTTTGTTTGCGACCAGCCCCCACTGATACTATCTGAACCGTGGTTTCTGTCAGTTCTTCAATTCGCTTAACGTAAGCCCTGGCGTTTTCTGGTAAGTCATTGATGTCCTGTATTGCTGTGATATCGTCAGGCCATCCTGGTAGTTCTTCGTAGATGGGTTCGCATGCCCCAAGCACCTTTAAGTCAGAGGGAAATTCAGTGAGCTTATCTCTTTTACATTGATAGGCTGTGCAGATCTTAAGCGTTTCTATATTGCTCAGCACATCGAGCTTGGTTATAGCGAGAGCGGTAAGACCGTTTAAGCGGACAGCATTTCTTACGACCACAGTATCGAGCCAGCCGCATCGCCTGCGTCTCCCTGTGGTGGCGCCAAACTCCACCCCTCTTTCTTGAATCAGGTCGCCTGTAGCATCGTGGAGTTCTGTAGGGAATGGCCCTCTACCTACACGGGTAGTATATGCCTTAACTATTCCGATAACCCCGTTGATCTGTGTAGGGCCAACCCCCGCGCCGCAGCATGCGTTCCCGGCTACTGTATTGGATGAGGTCACGTATGGGTATGTCCCGTGGTCAATATCAAGGTGCGTGCCCTGGGCGCCTTCAAACAGGATGTCGTGGCCGGCCTTAATGGCCTGATTGATCGCGACGGAGACATTGGTAACATGTGGTCGGAGCGCCTCTGCGTATGGGAGATATTCTTCAAGGATTTCTGCTTCAGCCACGGTTTCTGACTTAAGAAACTCCTTTAAGTAAAAGTTTCTTTCGCCTAATATAGAAGACAATTTTTCTTTAAATGTTTCAGGGTCGATCAGGTCGCAGAAACGGATCCCACGCCGTGTGACCCTATCCTCATAACAAGGCCCTATTCCGCGGCCTGTGGTACCTATCTTCTTGTCTCCCTTCAATCTTTCCCTGCCGTGATCTATGAGCTTGTGATAGGGCATGATCAAGTGGGCATTTTCGCTAATCAACAGATTGTAAGGTCCTATGGCAATTCCCCGGTCTCGTAAATCTTCGATCTCCTGGATCAGCACACCCGGGTCGACCACAACACCGTTTCCAATCACACAGGGCTTATCTTTGTGGAGTATGCCGGATGGGATGAGATGGCTTATAAATTGCTCACCATCCACAACCATGGTGTGCCCGGCATTATTGCCACCTTGAAAGCGTATGACCATGTGGGCCTTTTCTGCCAACAGATCTACAACCTTTCCCTTGCCTTCGTCTCCCCACTGGGTACCAACCACCACAATATTGGACATGTGCAGCTCCTTGAGAAATTAACTTTTTTGTAGCAAAGCGGATTATGGTTGTCAATATAAGCTTAGGCTTGCAAAATCAGCCGCTGACTTTGCTCCCCTTAGTAAGAGAGGAATTTTATTACTTTCTTGT
>JAUWXJ010000121.1 GCA_030616425.1 Desulfobacterales bacterium
TACAGAGATTTTTGATCAGGATTGAACGACCCGTTGCGCATGTCGGGTCAATCACCTGTTGGCATATAAGCTGAATAAGAGGGGATATTTTGAGGGGGATGTAGAACTTGGTTGCGCACCCTCCATCGAACCCTCTCCAATGCACCTCAAGCCATCATAATTAGGCCAATGCTAGTCCACGACACAGACCGCATTACTTACCGCTGCTTCCTCCCGGACCTGACGGGGTTCGTAACCGTCTGTTGCGTGGTGCTCGACCAGGGACAGCCCTTGGCGTACGGAAATAAGGGCCCTCAAAAGGGAATTCAGCCCCGCATTAAGCGGATTTCGGGTAACAGGACACCGCTAACTCCCCGCTTAGCGCAACCAAGCGACCATTTTATAGCTTAAGGCGGGTTTTATTTCAACTCCAAAAGACCTGCATAAACTGAAAGCAACACCCTCTTGAGCCCTTCTCTATCGTTTCCTCAGGCAATCGCACCAGCTCTACGGCCTGTTTTCACTTGACTCAAGCTACATTGCGACTTTAAATACCTATCAGCTTATGCCTACTAACAGAAAAGATCTGAGTTTCCTGTCTGCGGTTGAGGCCACTATCCGCCATTATCATATGCTTGATGAGCGAGATACCGTAGTGGTGGGTGTCTCAGGTGGACCAGACTCTGTGGCCCTTCTTCATAGTCTTGTCGCTCTTGTGCCTAAATGGTCTCTCCAATTGGTGATAGGACACTTAAACCACCAATTACGGGGAGCGACCGCAGATCAGGAGGCGACTTTTGTCAGCAGGATAGCTGAAGACCTGGGTATCCCCTGCGAAATAGCTTCAGAAAACGTGGCAGAATATGCTGCCGATCATCGGCTATCCCTCCAGGAAGCAGCCAGGGAAGTTCGTTACGCCTTCTATGATAAGGTGGCAGCCAAATATTCTTCCAGCAAGATTGCCCTTGGGCATCACGCAGACGACAATGCCGAGTCGATCCTTATGCATTTGCTGCGAGGAACCGGCCCCCTGGGACTTACCGGCATCCCTCCTGTTCGAAACGAACGTATAATCCGTCCACTCATAGACTTGACCAAGAAGGAGATATTGACCTTCCTCAAACTAAGTGACTTGGAACATATGAAAGACAATTCCAACATCGATACAAGATACCTACGGAACCGGATACGTCATGAACTGTTACCGAGTCTTAAGGAGGACTATAATCCGAACGTGGTTTATGCCCTGAACCGTCTTGCTTCCATTCTCAGGGATGAAGAGGACTTCTGGGACCACGAGGTTAGGCGGATACTTCAAGATCTTGTATCGGTGCAGACACCTGATCGCCTATCCCTCACGGCTCGGGGCCTCTCTGATCTGCATCCAGCGCAGTTGCGTCGGCTCGTACGCTACGCGGTCCTGTCACTAAAAAGGGAATTGAAACGACTGGGGCATGTGCATGTCGAAGCCATAGCCCGGCTCATTGCCGGGCCTTCACCTTCGGGACGTCTGAACCTGCCGCACGGGTTGACTGTGGTTCGCGATGGGGAAGAGATCAATTTTTTGTTATCCCCCCCTGGGGAAGATATCGGGTTTGAATATCATATACCCCGCGTACAGAGCACCCTTATCCGGGAGATCGGTATTTCGCTGAAGCTCTCGGCGTGCAATCGCGATGAAGTCTCTGACCCCAAAAGCTATCCTCTAACGACAGCGCTTTTTGACATGGCTGCGGTCACTTTTCCGCTCAAGATCAGGAACTTCAGGCACGGAGACCGATTTAGGCCTTTGGGAATGGCCGGCTCACAAAAGCTGAAGGCCTTTTTTATCAACCACAAGGTTCCGCGCTCAAAGAGGCTGCGTTGCCCCATTCTCCTCAGCGGCGGCAGAATTATATGGGTAGGGGGATACCGAATCGATGATTCGGCCAAGCTCACGGAGGAGACAAAAAAGGTCTTGAAAGCCGAACTCTTGCCAGCATGATCGATAAAGATTGAAATCTTGGTTTTATTGTATTATATTGTTTAAGTTACAAGATTTTGCATACAGACTAAGCAGGGAGGTTATCCTTTCGTGAATCCTTTTTACAAGAATCTGGCCTTGTGGCTGGTGATCAGCCTTATGATGATCTTGCTCTTTAACCTGTTCAACCAGTCAAGGATCCAGGACCGTGAGATCAGTTACACGGAATTCATGACCCAAGTTGAAAGAAGCAGTGTTGTTGGGGTCGTGATTCAGGGCCAAGAGATCTCCGGTACCCAGGCAGATGGTGCCCGTTTTAAGACCTTTGCCCCTCAAGATGCGGACTTGATTAAGATCCTCAGAAGTCGCGGGGTAACTATCAAAGTCAAACCCCCTACTGAATCCCCCTGGTATATGAACCTGCTGGTATCATGGTTCCCGATGATTCTCTTGATTGGCGTATGGATATTCTTCATGCGTCAGATGCAAGCAGGCGGAGGCAAGGCCTTGTCTTTCGGGAAAAGCAAGGCCCGGCTGCTATCAGACCAGTCTGCAAAAGTAACCTTTGAGGATGTTGCAGGGATCGATGAATCCAAGGAAGAGTTAACTGAAATCATTGACTTCTTGAAAGACCCGAAGAAGTTTACCCGCTTGGGTGGAAGGATCCCAAAGGGTGTGCTTCTTATGGGTGCACCTGGAACCGGCAAGACCCTTTTGGCACGGGCAATCGCCGGAGAAGCCGAAGTCCCCTTCTTCAGCATTAGTGGTTCGGATTTTGTGGAGATGTTTGTGGGTGTTGGGGCCTCCCGTGTCAGGGACCTCTTTGTTCAGGGGAAAAAACACGCACCCTGCATTATCTTCATTGATGAAATTGACGCTGTGGGCCGACACAGAGGCGCCGGACTGGGAGGCGGGCACGATGAAAGAGAGCAAACCTTGAACCAACTCCTTGTAGAGATGGACGGATTTGAATCAAACGAAGGCGTCATTCTGATATCTGCTACAAACCGACCCGACATTCTGGACCCTGCCCTTTTGCGTCCAGGGCGCTTTGATCGCCAGGTCGTTGTGCCTATACCAGACATTCAGGGCAGAGAGGGAATCCTCAAGGTTCATAGCCGTAAGACACCCTTGGCCGACGATGTGGACTTGTCCGTCCTTGCCAGGGGCACTCCAGGATTCTCCGGGGCGGATCTTGAAAACATGATCAATGAAGCCGCGCTTCTGGCAGCTGGCTCTAACAAAAACCTATTGGAAATGGTCGACTTTGAGGAGGCTAAAGATAAGGTCCTCATGGGAAAGGCCCGCAAGAGTATGATCATCAGCGAGGAGGAGAAAAGAAACACTGCCTATCATGAAGCAGGCCATACCTTGGTCGCAAAGATGATCCCAGAGACCGATCCAATTCACAAGGTTACTATCATCCCTCGGGGACGCGCACTGGGTCTAACCCAACAACTCCCCATTGATGAAAAGCATACCTATCCAAAACGATACCTCTTAGATAACCTTGCCGTACTCATGGGTGGTCGTACAGCCGAAGAACTGGTCCTTGACGAGATGACCAGCGGGGCCGGCAATGACATTGAGCAGGCAACAGAAACCGCCCGCAAAATGGTGTGCCAGTGGGGAATGAGTGAAAAATTGGGACCGCTTGCTTTTGGCCAGAAGGAAGAACAGATCTTCCTCGGAAGAGAATTCGCTCAGCACAAAGACTACAGTGAACATACTGCTGAGCTAATAGATCAGGAGATAAGGCGGCTCGTCACCGAGGCCCATGAAAGGGCCAAAAAGATCCTCACAGAAAACATGGACACCCTGCATGCTCTAGCACAGGCCCTGCTCGAAAGAGAAACCCTGGTGGAAAAGGAGATAGATGCCATTATCGCTGGAGATGTCCCCGATACCGCAGAGGCAGTGAAAGAAGAGACAAAACCTGACACACGCGCCAAGGATGAGACCAGGGCACCCGGTAAGCTACGACCACTTCCTGATTAGCTAAAATCCTATGAATATAAATGGGCGGAGCGTGTTTGAGCTTCGATGCGGCCCTTATTTGCTCACCTTAGGGCCTCGAACCTTAATTACGGGCATCTTAAATGTAACGCCTGATTCATTCTCAGACGGAGGGCTTTATTTTGACAAAGATGATGCAGTAGCCCACGCAGAGAAGCTGGCAACAGCCGGGGCTGATATCATTGACGTCGGGGGGGAGTCATCGCGCCCGTTTTCAGAACCAGTTCCGGCAGAGGAAGAGATCCGACGGGTGGTTCCCGTCATTGAAGAGGTCGCCCGCCGCATTTCCCTCCCCATATCGATTGATACCACCAAGGCCGAGGTGGCAACCCGTGCCCTTGACGCAGGGGCAGTTATAGTTAATGACATAGGAGCGCTCAGGCTTGATCCGGCCATGGCAAAATTGGTTGCTGACAGAGATGTCCCTGTCGTGTTAATGCATATGCAGGGCAACCCTAAGACCATGCAAGGGGATCCGCATTATGAAGATGTGGTTGAGGAGGTCAAAGGCTTTTTGGCTGATGCCATTCACACAGCTGAAGAAGCGGGCATTAACCGCAGCAAGATCATCGTGGATCCAGGAATAGGTTTTGGTAAGACGGTTATCCACAACCTACTCCTTATCAAAGATCTTTCGGCCTTGCAGCCCCTTGGCGTCCCTATTCTGATCGGTCCGTCTCGCAAGTCTTTTATATCAAAGCTGTTGGGGCCAGGAGACGAGCGTCGCGAGGTAGGAACACAGGCAGCAGTGTCGGCCGCTGTCTTGAACGGAGCGCACATAGTGCGCGTCCATGATGTGGAACGAACTAGAGAAACCCTGAAACTGGTAGATGCGATTAAGAATTCATGACGGAGTGTTGGGGCAAAGCCCCTAAGTTCATAACCAATGACTCGTACTGTGCCTAGAAGGCTTTCCTATAGATCTCTCCTTCTAATTATTGCCACACTTGTCCTTTTGTCTGCAGCGGGCATATTCTTTTATGAAAAGCAGGAGGAGATCGCACTGGCCATCCCTGTCAAATTCGAACATCTCCCCGATGACCTGATCGCTGTCAGCAATACCCCTCCTGTGCTTGAGGCCCGCTTAAAGGGGCCCTCAAGGGTCCTTGAGGGTATCAAAGATTCGCCGCCCTCTTACGAGATTGACCTGTCAACCGCCAAACTCGGGCCGTTATTCACTAAGATATCCCCTGAGATGATCAAGGTCCCATGGCGGGTATCGGTCATTGAGGTCGATCCCGCCTCTCTCACCATAACCATTGATAAACGGATGGAAAAGATGGTCCCCATTCTGCCCGATTTGAACAAAGATCCAGCCCCGGGCTACATCATACCCCGCGTGGAGACCACCCCTTCCATGGTCCGGCTTACCGGACCTATGAGTGTGCTGGAGAAGATTTCAGCAGTGCGCACCACACCCGTTGACGTGGGAGGTTTGACCGAGACTATCAAAAAGAAGGTAGCATTGAATCTGAACCATAATCCGCATGTTCAGGCCATTGGCGAGAATCTTGTTGAGCTCGAAATTGTCGTCGAGCAAAAGATGGTTGAAAAGTGGCTAAATATTGTTATTCAAGCCACGGGTAGCAATTACAAGTACGTGATTACGCCTGATCGCATTGAGATCTTGCTAAGAGGCCCGATGCACACTCTGGACGGGCTTACCCAGGAAAATGGAGTCGGGGTCTACGTGGAACTTAAGGGACTAAAACCAGGCACATATGTGCGCCGCGCTGTCATCAAACCGCCTCTGAATACCACGCTGGTGGAGGCAAAGCCAGAGGTCTTTACCGTAAAGGTCCTCAAGTCTCGCCGAGCCAGGTAGTACTCATTCACCGAAGAGTCGAATCATGCTAATAGCAATCGATATCGGGAATACCAACACTGTTATGGGCGTATATGATGGCGATCGTCTCATCCATCATTGGCGTCTGCGGACCGAAAAGGATACGACCGAGGACGAGTTTCACGTGCTAATCAAGAACCTCTTTTCTTCTGAAGGTGCCAAGATTGAGGCCATCACCGAAACCATTATCTCCTGTGTAGTGCCCCCTATGGTAAATATTGTTAACGGTTTTTGCACGAGATATCTTCATCATGAGCCGCTCTGGGTCGATTCTGCCACATACACAGACATGCCCATACTCTACGATAACCCCAAAGAGGTGGGAGCAGACCGTATCGTGAATGCTGTTGCAGCATATTACAAATACAAGACAAGCTTGATTGTGGTTGATTTTGGCACTGCCACTACATTCGACTGCATCTCACAGGAGGGTGCCTATCTAGGTGGTGCTATCAGCCCTGGTATCCTGATCTCCTCAGAAGCCCTCTTTCAAAAGGCCTCTAAACTCCCGCGGGTGGAGATCTTTGCCGCACCAGAGCGCGTGGTCGGCAAGGATACCATCAGCAGCATGAACGCGGGTATCATCTACGGTTATGCAGGCCTTGTGGATGGGATCGTAAGACGCATCAAAAAGGAGATGACTCAAGAGCCGAAAGTTATTGCCACGGGTGGTCTAGCTGAACTTATAGCGGATGTGGCAGAGACCATCGAGGCGGTAGAACCTCATCTTACCCTGGAGGGGCTCAAGATTATTTACGACAAGCTCCACAAATAGCAGTTCTTGCCACAATCAGGGTGCCCTACCCTTCCCAAAAAACACCGGTCATTTTCAAAAACATGGGACGTTTATGACACCCCTTGCCACTGGTATAATTGATAGTAGAGGCCCTGCTTGGCCATGAGTTCGTCGTGTGAACCGACCTCTCTGATACGGCCCCTGTGAAGGACCATGATACGGTCGGCATGGCGTATGGTAGAGAGCCGGTGGGCCACCACAATGGCTGTGCGGTCTTGCATCAGTTTTATGGTCGCCTCCTGGATCAAGCGTTCTGTCTCTGTATCAACACTCGAGGTCGCCTCATCAAGGATCAGAATCTCAGGATCGCGGGCAAGAGCCCGAGCAAAGGCAACCAACTGACGCTCGCCCCCTGAGAGTGTGCGGCCCCCTTCAGCCAGTACTGTGTCGAGCCCATCAGGAAGGCCCTGGATCAAACGCTCTATCTTAGAGGCTGCAACAATCTGTTGCAGCCGTTTGCGTGTGAGAACAGGGTTCCCTTGGATAATGTTGTTCCGTATTGTGTCTGCAAAGAGAAACACATCCTGGGTAATAAGGGCCATGCGGGCCCGAAGTAGGGCCTTGGAAAGATCACGTATATCAACCCCACCAACACCGATACTACCTTCTGTTGGGTCATAAAATCTTTCAAGAAGATGGATGAGAGTAGATTTGCCTGCCCCGGTCGGTCCTACGATCGCCACGGTCTCGCCAAGCTGAACCGAAAATGAGAC
>JAUWXJ010000185.1 GCA_030616425.1 Desulfobacterales bacterium
CGCCTGTCGAGTTTTCGGGGGCCATCAATAGAAAAAAGAGGTGGGCGGGTTTGCCATCAATGGCTTCAAAGTCAACGCCCTTGTGACTTCGTCCAAAGCCAACTAGCAGGGAGTCGAGAGACTTCAACTTTCCGTGGGGGATAGCAATGCCCCCCCCGATGCCGGTACTCCCAAGGCGCTCACGTTCCAAGAGTACGCGAACCATTTCCTCGTGGTTGACCCCGGAAGCCTTTGCCACAGGGCGTGTCAGCTCTTCCAACGCCCCCTTCTTGTCGGTTGCATTCAGTTCAGAAATGATGGCTTTTTCTTTCAGAATATCTAAGATTTTCATGATGGATCCAGTATTTGTTGTGTTTGTGGTATCTACAGGACCCTAACACAACAGGTCCGAGAAGCTCAATGGACTCGAGAAGCTATTTAACGGCACCATATTCGGCATAAGGTCTTGACCCATTTACAAATGGCTACTGAGCTTGTATCCCACATTGACGTATGCCTGGTTCATGGAGTTCAATGCATTCTGCCGCCAACGAGCAAGATGAGATTTGAGCTGACTCAAAAAGAGATCCCCGTTGGGGGTGAAAGCATTGTTTATTGCAAACAATATTATGCTCCCCCTAGTAATACCTTACGAATTGGGTTGAATCAATCCATAATTGCCATCTTTCATACGGTACAAAACATTAACCTTTTCGCTCTGAGCGTTGGTAAAGACTAAAAAGCTGTTGTTGATCAGGTCCATTTGCAAAATCGCTTCATCAACATCCATAGGTTTATACTCTATATTCTTGATTCTAACAATTGGGGACGCTGGCTCCTGCCCGAGATCTCCAGGCAACGTTGCATCCGCCTCTTCATATCGAAACATTTTAGATTTTGCAGCTGTTGACCGACGCCCCCTAAATTTCTTCTTATTCTTTATGATCTGCTTCTCAATCTTATCCAAGGCCATATCTATGGCAGAATACATATCAGAGGTTTCCTCATGACCATTTACAACGAATCCATCTGCACTGATGTTTATGTCGGCAATATGACGGAATTTCTCCACGGTCAGTACCACGTTTGCTTTGGCGGGATTCTCCACGTACTTATCAAATCGATCCAACTTTTCACAAGCGTACGCCTTCAGATTTTCTGAGGGATCAAGATTTATGAAAGTCACCGACGTTTGCATACCTATTGCCCTCCCTGTATCTTTTTACGTTTACTAGATGGCAGAGCCCCCAGCGTCTCCCGGTATTTGGCAACTGTCCTGCGGGCAATATTAATGTTTGAAGATTTCAAAATGTCAACCATCTTCTTGTCACTATACGGTTTCATGGGGTCTTCTGACTCAATAATCTGACGGATTTTTTCCTTGACACTTGCCGAAGCAACAACGTCCCCGTCAAACCGACTAATAGAGCTATTGAAAAAGAACTTCAATTCAAAAATGCCCTGCGGGGTATGTACATACTTGTTCGTGGTAACGCGGCTTACAGTCGACTCATGCATCCCGATGTCGCCAGCTACATCCCGTAATATCATTGGTTCCAAATGGGAAACCCCCTTTTCCAGAAAATCTCGTTGAAACCGGACAATACTCTCGACAACTTTGTAAATGGTCCTCTGACGTTGTTGAATGCTCCGAATCAGCCACACTGCAGACCGGAGCTTGTTCCGGATGTAGTCCTTTGTATGGCCGGGAAACTCCTCTTTTCGATTCAGAGCTTCCTTATAAAATGAGCTTACCCGAAGCTTAGGCATGCCATCCTCGTTTAGGACAATAACAAATTCATCTCCCACTTTGTACACAAAGACATCTGGGCTAATGTATTGAGTTTGTTCGTCGCTGAACTGTCGGCCAGGCTTCGGCTCCATCCTGGTGATAATTTGGATAGCAGAAAGGACGTCGTCAAACCCGACTTTCAGGGCCCGAGAAATTGCCTTGTAGTTCTTATTCTCCAAGTGCTTAAGGTGATTCTGGATAATCAGGACCACAATAGAATCATCCAATTCCAGCTGCCTCACCTGAATCAGTAGACATTCTTTTAGATCTCGAGCACACACTCCGGGGGGATCAAAGGCTTGCATCTTGTTCAGGACGTTCTCAACCTCTGATGAGTGTGCATCGAGCTGGATTGCAATTTCATCTACAGTAGCCTGAAGATAGCCATGTTTATTAAGGTTGCCAATGATTGCGCTGCCAATTCTTTCCTCTCTCCTGGTCGGAAGCGAAAGTAGAAGTTGCCACATAAGGTGTTCATTCAAAGACTCTCGCCGGGCCACGAAATTCTCATATTCCGGGGCTTCTCGTTCTTCAGATTCAAAATAGATGGGGCCAGGCGCATTGTATTCCTGCAAATAAACAGACCAGTCAATATCTTCTCGAGCTTTTTCCTCCACAGTTACCGGCTTCAATGGAGGAGGCTCCGGAGCTGTAGTTACCGGCTCACCGTCACCATCACCCTCGGCAGGCTCCTCCTCTGGCATATCCTCAAGAAGAGGATTCTCTTCCATTTCCTGATTGATTACATCCAACAGCTCGAGCCGCGACAATTGCAAAAGCTTTATCGCTTGCTGAAGCTGGGGTGTCATAACCAGCTGCTGGGTAAGCCGAAGTTGTTGTCTAAGTTCTAAAGCCATTTATAATCTAAAGCCCTCTCCCAAATAGACCTCTCGGGCCACGCTGCTTGCAGCAATAGTCTCTGGGGAGCCGGATTCAATCAACACTCCTTCGTTCAAAATGTACCCCCGGTCACAAACCCCTAAGGTCTCCCTCACATTGTGGTCTGATACGACCACCCCAATTCCGCGCTCCTTTAACTGTGTGATGATTTTTTGTATATCAACCACAGCGATAGGGTCAATCCCGGCAAAAGGCTCGTCAAGGAGAATAAACGAAGGTGTAGTCACAAGGGCCCGCGTGATCTCCACGCGACGTCGTTCGCCCCCAGATAAGGTATAGGCTTTACGCCCTGCCAAATGCCCGATATTTAATTCCTCGAGGAGTCCCCTGAGGCGGCTGTACCGCTCAGAGTTAGTGAGAGGGAGGGTTTCTAATATTGCCAAGATGTTGTCTTCTACAGTTAACTTTCGAAAAACCGAGGCCTCTTGTGGAAGATATCCGATCCCCTTGCGTGCCCTAACATACATAGGGTACGAAGTGACCTCCTCTCCATCCAGGAACACTTTCCCGCTGTCAGGTCTTATGAGTCCAACGATCATGTAAAAAGTTGTAGTCTTTCCCGCTCCATTTGGACCGAGGAGCCCCACAACGCTCCCGCTTTCTACCTCAAGAGTGACCGAGTCAACCACGCGCTCACGCCCATAAGCCTTCACCAAGTCCTTAGCCAGTAAGGTCGCCATTACTTTATCAAGCCACCCCCTTCTTTGACATAAAGGGTAGCCTCCACTTGGTCCTTGCCTGCCCCTTCCACCAGGCTTCGGTTTTCAGCTTGAAACAGCGTGATCTTTTTCCCCCGCACCATGTTTTTTCCAGACCATACCCTCGGCTCTCCTCCGCTGAGCTCCAATACCTTTTGGTCAGCTAAATAAACCGCTTTCTCAGCCACGGCTGTCTTGGTCTTATTGTCAAAAATGATTTTGACATTTCCTTGGGAGATAATCTTCTCAATCGTACCCGCCCCCAATGATGTATTTCCGTCACGCTTGTAGAAAACCTTCATGCGATCAGCCGTAATAACAACGTCGTCCTGTGTAGCCATAACGTTTCCTATAAACTCCACCCACCCCATGTTATGCTTCGACTCCATTCTATCGGCAGTAATGCGTATGGGAGTTTCTGCGTCCTCGTGCTTCACCTGGGACTCGGCCAAAACAGTAATAGGTGAATATCCAAGGCACAGCAGGACAATCAACAAAGCCAATTTCGTCCGGTCCAGCCTCTTCATAGTAGTGTTTATTGCGTTTGTTGCGTTTATTGCGTTTGTTGCGTTTGTTGTGTTCATAGGAAGTTCCTTTTTTGAGCGGCGTAGCCGCGTTATATAAAATCGCGCAGCGATTTTATAAAGACAGCTCTCACTTTGCCCCGGACTACAATCTCTTCTGTCTGAAGGTTAAAGGTCATGCTGTCGCCACTAAGGTTCATACGATTACCTTTGATTGCAATCGGTGCTTCCGCAGAAATACTCTGTGTTTTGTAATCGTAACGCAGCTTGTCGGTATTCAACTCGTATGGACCACTTCGTACGACCACATCCCCCCAGACTTCCATGTTCTTGGTATCTGTTAAAAGGAGACCGTCTCGACTCGTGAGATGCATGGTCTTGCCATCTTTGAGAAAAAAAGTGGC
>JAUWXJ010000202.1 GCA_030616425.1 Desulfobacterales bacterium
ATCAACGGAGCCTTCTTCCAAACGCTTGATCAGCGCGTCCACGTTTTCCAGTGCCTGCTCGGTCTGGTAAGCCGCGACTTCATTCACAACAGCGCCCATTTTTCGGAGTTCCTCAGGGAGAACAGGTCGCGCCTCTTTGGCCCTGGGCAGGAGTACCTTTTTGCCTTCCATTCCCTCTTTTTTAAACGCTTCCACTATCGATTCGGCCTGGTAGGTCTCGGGAATAACATCGCTATTTAGCCCAAAGTCGTGCAACCGCTTCGCAGTGGCTGGCCCAATGGCTGCTGTGCGCATGTCTTTGAGGGCACGGATATCCTTGTTTTTTTCATAGAGGCGGTCAAAGAAGAAAGAGACTCCGTTTACACTGGTGAAAACGAGCCAGTCATAAGTCCCAAGGTTATTTATGGCAGCATCGAGGGGGCTCCAATCCTGTGGAGGAACTACCTTTATGGTAGGGGACTCCAGGCACTCGGCTCCCAGGTCAGAGAGCCTATTTACCAGCTCGCTTGCCTGTGCCCTTGCCCTTGTAACCACGACCGTCTTTCCAAAAAGTGGCTTTTTCTCAAACCAGTTCAGGGTATCCCTGAGGTTGGTCACCTCGCCCACAACAATAATAGCAGGGGGTTTTAGAGCAGCCGCTTCTACCTGCTCCGCAATGGTGTCAAGCGTTCCCTTTATCGTGGTTTGCCGGGGCGTGGTGCCCCAGCGCACAACGGCCACCGGTGTTTTCGGGTCACGGCCGGCTGCCGTTAGTCTTTCGGTAATTCCGGGCAGGTTCTTGACACCCATCAAAAAGACCAGGGTGCCGACGCCGGTGGCAAGCTTGGACCAGTCGATCGAGGAGTCTTCTTTTGTCGGGTCTTCATGGCCGGTTACAAATGCCACGCTGCTTGTGTATTTACGATGCGTAAGGGGTATGCCGGCATAGGCTGGTGCAGCCACAGCCGAGGTCACACCAGGCACAATCTCAAACGGGATCCCTGCTTTGACAAGCACTTCAGCCTCTTCGCCGCCACGGCCAAAGATAAAGGGATCTCCCCCCTTTAGGCGCACAACGTTATGGCCCTGCTTTGCCTTTGCCACAAGGAGTTCATTGATCTTGTCTTGAACAAGGGTGTGATCCCCCCCCTTCTTGCCAACATAGATAATCTCAGCATCTTCTCGTATATGTTTGAGTTGTTTAGGGGCTGCCAGGAAGTCATAGATCACCACGTCTGCCTGTTTCAAACACTCAACAGCCCTTACCGTTATGAGGTCCGGATCGCCCGGCCCTGCACCAACCAGATAGACTTTCCCTTCTTTCATTTTGCTAAATCCTGCATGCTTCGACCCAAAATATTTTCCAAGATTTCCCGTCCGCCCTTCTCAAGTAGATGGTTGGCCAGCTCCACCCCGAGCTTTTCGTGTTGATTTACAGGGCCTGTGGTTGACTCGCGAAGAAGAACAGAGCCGTCCACCTCGGCCACAAGCCCGGTCAATTCAAGTCGGTCATCAATCACTTTTGCACTGGCAGCGATCGGGACCTGACACCCGCCCTCGAGCCGGCGCAGAAAGGCCCGTTCGCTTTCAACGGCCAGGCGCGTTTCCCTATGATCCAAGGGTGCAATGAGGCGCCGGGTAGACTCATCATCTTCTCTCATTTCGATCGTCAGTGCCCCCTGTCCTATGGCCGGGAGCATAATCTGCTCGGGAAGATATTCTGTAATACGAGCTTCAAATCCAAGCCTTTTGACACCGGCTGCTGCTACAATAATGGCATCGAGATCTTCTGTTTCAAGTTTTCGGATCCGGGTGTCCAGGTTCCCTCTCAAGGGGTGTACTGTTACATCCGGTCTGAGATGCAGAACCTGGGCTCCGCGCCTGAGGCTACTACTTCCAAGGCGGGCCTCCTTTGGCAGGTCTTCAAATGCGTGGCCGTTCCTTGAAATCAGAACGTCCAGGGGATTTTCTCGTTTCGGCACGGCGCCGATTGAAAGACCTGGAGGGATCTCAGCCGGCATGTCTTTCATACTGTGGACGGCAAGGTCGATCCTGCCGTCCAATAGGGCTGTCTCAATCTCCTTTACAAAGAGTCCCTTCCCTCCGACCCGTGCAAGGGGGACGTCGGTAATTTTGTCCCCTGTGGTCTTGATCTTGACTAACTCGGCTTTGTATTGGGGATGGAGTGCAAGAAGTCTGGAGCGGACCCACTCTGCCTGCCATACGGCAAGGGGGCTTCCTCGTGTGCCGATTCTGATGAGATTCATTGTCAATGGCCACAGGTGCTGCAGTTGGTGGCGCTACAGGAGGTGCAGGCAGAACCATGTGAGCTTGTGAACTGTCCGTCGCTCTTATGGCTAAAAGCAGAGAGCAACTTTTTGACCTTCTTACCGTTGCAAGTGGGGCAAGTGGCTTTCTCGTTTCCAAATACAAGGACCTCGAATTCCTTGTCGCACTTTGCGCAATGATATTCGAATATAGGCATTTTGTGTTTTCCTCACGAAGATACGATCTCTTGCGCACAATATAAAACGGTATTGACTATTTGTCCAGTCCCGATTAACGGGCTTCTGGCGACCGGTCGATCTTCTCAATCACGGCTGCTGCAAGGAGGGGAAACATAATCTCATGGTGACCGATGAGGGTATACCCCTTGCCACCCATGCTGGTCGGGCGCTCGACCACATTCGTTGTGGAGCGGTAGTGGCGAATGAAGTCCATATTCACAGCCGTAAATCTCTCTACTTTGTGCCCTGTATTCCGAACCAGGGTAAGTGCTTTCAAGAAAACTTCCGGCAAGATTACCGCAGAGCCGACATTCATATAAACACCATCTTGCAGCGAAGCTACCACCGAGGCAAAGAGCCTAAAATCAAGATGACTTGCCTTTCCTGTGGCCTCGGGGTCGAATTCAGGATGTATGTGAACGGTGTCGGTTCCGATCGCCACGTGGACGGTAGCAGGAACCTGAAGCCGGGCCGCAGTTGCAAGTATGCTCTCTTTGCCAAAAGGAAGCTCCTCTTCAATAATCGCTTGCCCTACTGCCTGACCGAGCCCCTGGGTCTCCTTGCCACTCTTTGATACGGCGCGGTTCAAGAAATCTGCAGTCTCTTGTGCCATACCAAAGGCCCCATGCTCTAAACCCTCGAGGACATCTTCAGAGGTGCTGCCGATCATGGCGAGCTCAAGGTCGTGTATGATACCTGCCCCGTTCATGGCAACGGCTGTGATGATGCCGCGCTCCATCATGTCAATGACGATGGGGTTAAGACCTACTTTAATGACGTGGGCACCCATAGCCAGCACCACATTCTTGTCATCCTCGTGGGCCTTTGCAATAGCTGAAACGATTCTCTTAAAATCCCTGGCTGCCATGATATCAGGCAATTGATCCAGGAGATCTTTCAGAGAGCCTTGTGGCTTCCATGGATGAGCAAAATTTGTCCTATCTACCTTACTCTTACGGGATGCCAGGGGATAAGTTTTTAACGAGTCGAGGTCTATTGGCTTAAGAGGTTTATCCATTGTCAGTCGTCCAGTAGTGAATCGGGTAACCAATACCGGATCACGTTTTCATAAAGCTCTCAGGGAAAAGGATTCGATCCACGAGTTCGCACAAAATATGTCCTGCTGTGATATGGCTTTCTTGGATACGTGGGGTTGACTGAGAATCCACAACCAGGGCGAGGTCGCAACAGCGAGCCAGCTC
>JAUWXJ010000068.1 GCA_030616425.1 Desulfobacterales bacterium
AGGCAGGCTCACGGTCCATCCATGGATTGCGGCTGCCGAGATCGAGCGGGAGTTACCAGACGCGATTCATATTCGAATAAAAGAACGGGTCCCTATTGCCATAGTCGATCTGAACCGACCTTTTTACATCGACGAAGAGGGTGAAATCTTCAAGCGGGTGGAGTCTTCGGATAAGGTGAGGGTGCCTGTGGTGACCGGCCTTTCCCTGTCGGATATTGATCTCAATGATCCGTGGCGTTCCCGATTGTTCAGGGCTGTTATGGAGGCGCTTCGCTTGAACCGACTTTATCAGGACGTGATTCCACTCCTGCACCGCATTCACGTTGACAAGGAGATGGGATTGACCCTTCATGCCTTTTTCTCCCCACACAGTCCACCTGTCACGCCTGAGTGTGTGCCCACCTTTGCCGGTGGGATACATGCTGGCCGGGGGGAGGTTGCAATCAAGGTCGGTTTTGGGGATTACGGGTCAAAATACAGTCGGCTTCGGGATATGATTTCTTACTTGAACAAGGAGAGGGGGGGGGTGAACCTTCAATCTATCGATCTGAACGATTTGGATAGAGTGGTGGTCAGGCCTTCCTTGGCAGGGCACTCTGGAAGACGCTCAGTTGCAGGGGGCCGCGACCTTTTGCGAAGCAGACAAAAGGAGGTGTGAAGGTGCAAGGAGATGGAGAACTGATAGTAGGCCTGGATATCGGGACTACCAAGATTTGTGCAGTGGCGGGGGATGTAACCGGTGATGGAATCGACATTGTGGGAACCGGAACCCATCCATCTGTAGGGCTGCGTAAAGGTGTGGTTGTCAATATTGAGTCGACCGTAGACTCTATTAAAAAAGCCGTTGAAGAAGCTGAGCTGATGGCAGGCTGCGAGATCAGATCGGTTTATGCCGGAATTGCCGGAGGTCATATAAAGGGCTTTAACAGCTACGGAATTGTTGCGGTAAAGGGAAATGAGGTTGCTGAAAAGGATGTCGAGCGCGTGATTGATGCAGCCAGGGCAGTAGCCATTCCCATGGACCGTGAAGTGATTCATGTGCTGCCCCAGGAGTATATTGTGGATGAGCAGGATGGGATACAGGATCCCCTTGGTATGTCAGGGGTTCGCTTAGAGGCCAGGGTCCACATTGTGACCGGAGCCGTCACCTCGGCACAAAATATTATCAAGTGTGCCAACCGTGCTGGACTTGATGTGTGTGATATTGTGCTTCAAGCCCTTGCATCGAGTGAGGCCGTGCTAAGTGAAGAGGAAAAGGCTTTGGGTGCGGCCCTGATTGACTTTGGAGGGGGAACCACAGACCTGGCGATCTTCAAGGGCAATAGCATCAAACACACCTCAGTCCTGGCCCTGGGGGGAAACAATCTTACCCATGACGTCTCTGTGGGCCTGAGGACGCCCATGGCTGAGGCAGAAAAAATCAAGATAAAGTACGGCAGCTGTCTTACCAGTGGCATCGGCAAAGATGAGACTATTGAGGTCCCGGGCGTGGGAGGACGCAAGCCAAGGACACTGTCAAGGCAGATACTGGGGGAGGTTCTCGAACCTAGAGTAGAAGAGATCTTCAATATTACACACCGGGAGGTTTATCGGGCCGGCATGGAGGATTCAATAACTTCAGGGGTAGTGGTTACAGGGGGATCCAGTCTGCTGGATGGAGTTATAGATATTGCCGAGTCGGTCTTCAATCTTCCAACACGGATCGGAAAACCCACTGGAATCAGAGGATTGGTGGATGTGGTGAACAATCCAATGTATGCCACGGCCGTGGGATTGGTACTCTATGGCGCCACATCTCAGCCAAGAAAGAAATTCAGGATTAGAGACACAAATATATTTGATCGCGTCATGGCACGCATGAAGAGGTGGTTTAAGGATATCATTTAAAAGGGAGGCGATTAATGAGGCATGGACCCAAAAAAAGGAGGTGGGAACCATGATGTTTAGTTTTGTGGAGAATGAAAAATCGGCCAAGATCAAGGTCATTGGAGTAGGGGGGGCTGGAGGGAACGCTATCAACAACATGATTGATACAAGCCTCCAGGGGGTTAAGTTCATTGCAGTCAACACAGATGCCCAGGACCTTGAGGCGTCAAAGGCCCCGGTTAAGATCCAGATAGGAGAAAAGCTGACCGGGGGCCTTGGAGCCGGGGCGAATCCCGAAATCGGGCGACAGGCTGCCCAGGAAAGCATAGAAGTCATCCGGAATTCAGTGGAAGACAGCCATATGGTCTTTATCACCGCTGGTCTGGGTGGGGGCACTGGGACGGGGGCTGCACCAATCATTGCCGAAGCCTGCAAGGAGGCTGGTGCCTTGACTGTGGCAGTGGTGACCAAGCCTTTCGGCTTTGAAGGAAGAAAACGGATGAAACAGGCCGAAGCAGGCTTTGAAACCCTCAAGGAGGGCCTAGATACGTTGATTGTGATCCCTAATGACCGGCTCCGGGGACTGGCATGCAGGAACTCTACCGCCCTCGAGATGTTCAGGAAAGCAGATGAGGTTCTTCTCCATGCTGTTAGGGGAATCACCGACCTGATCATGATGCCCGGGCTGATCAACCTTGATTTTTCAGATGTCAGGACAACTATGGCAAAGGCAGGCCTGGCTATCATGGGAACTGGAATTGCTAGCGGAGAGGATCGGGCAGTGGAGGCAGCCGAAAGGGCTATTTCGCATCCGCTCCTAGAAGGCGTTTCCATCGAAGGGGCAAGGGGCGTATTGATGAACATTACCAGTGGGCCTGACCTGACCTTGACGGAGATGACAGAAGCCTCCGACCTTATCCACAGCGAGGCTGGTAGCGATGCAGATATCATCTGGGGCGCAGTCATAGACGAGAGCATAAGGGACGAAATGAGGGTGACGGTTATCGCTACCGGGATCGGCTCCAAGGCAAAAGAGGATAAAGTTCGATACACAGGCAAGGTCCGTGATATCACGGAGGCCGACCTTTCACGGGCCGTTGACCTTGATGAGCCGACTTTCATCCGTCAAGATAAGGCAGTAGGCGAATCGGGCGGGGCCGAATACAGAGGCTATCGGGGAATTATCCTGGATAGAAACGACCTGGAAGTTCCCACGTTCATGAGACGAAAGGCGGATTAAGTTTGTCAGTAGTCAGTGGTCGGTTGAAATTGGCTACTGATAACTGAGGAAGGTCTTGGTTAAATCCAAAATCCAAAATCCAAAGGGGGCCAGGAAAGAGTTCCTGGCGGCAGAGAGGGGAACGGTCAGAAAAGAATGGACCGGCAAGATCCGGATCGCTTTGGCCTATCCCAACCACTACCATGTTGGGATGTCAAACCTCGGTTTTCATGCAATATACCACCTCCTGAATAATTATGAGGATATAGTCTGTGAAAGGGTCTTTCTCCCTGAGAACAATGGCGCAACCCATGGTGGTCTTCGATCTATGGAATCCCAAAGGCCCCTGGGTGACTTTGATATCGTTGCATTCTCCATCTCTTTTGAAAATGATTATCCTAACCTCCTCACCCTCCTAACAGAGGCCGGCATCCCCCGGTGGTCATCAGAGCGAGATACCCCCCATCCTCTGATCATCGCCGGGGGAGTGACCGCCTCTTTAAACCCTGAACCCATAGCACCATTTGTGGATTGCTTCTTCGTGGGAGAAGCTGAGCCGATTCTCGATATTTTTCTTGACGTATATAGAAGACATCCTGATAAACAGGAGCTTCTTGAAGCCTTAGCTGAACGTGTCCCCGGCATCTATGTGCCTGTGTTATATGACGTGGCTTATAACGCGGATGGCACTATCGCCGAGTTTAGACCAAAGAGAGGGATCCCCGCCAAGGTTCAGCGCGTGGCAGTAGAAGATCTTTCCTCCTGGGATACCTGCAGCACTATCCTGACGCCACATACGACCTTTCATGACACTTACCTAATAGAGACAGGGCGCGGTTGTCCCCATGGATGCCGGTTCTGTGCAGCCGGGTTCGTCTATCGGCCGCCCCGGTTCAGACCAAAAGACTCGTTACGGATTTGCTTGGAGAAGGGAGCCAAACATTCCAACCGTATCGGTCTGATGGCTACCGCGGTTTCAGATGTCCCGTATATTGAAGAGCTGTGTCAAAAGGCCCTGGATCAAGGGGTTCAACTCTCTTTCAGCTCATTAAGAGCAGATCGCCTCACACCAGAGTTCGTGGATATTCTGAAACAAAGTGGTTTAAAGACTGCTACAATTGCCCCTGATGCGGGCTCAGAGCGTATGCGCCGTGTAATCAACAAGGGGATTACTGACCAGGATGTGTTGCGGGCTGCTGATCTTCTTGTTGGTGCAGGGATACCAAACTTGAAGCTCTATTTCATGATAGGTCTTCCCACGGAGACCATGTCTGATGTAGAGGCGATTGTGGCCCTCTGCAAGCAGGTGAAACACCGATTTCTAAAGGCGAGCCGAAAAACAAAAAGGATCGGGCAGATAAATGTGAGTCTCAACTCCTTTATCCCTAAACCCTTTACGCCTTTTCAATGGGTTCGCCTTGAGGACGTAAAGGCCCTGAAGGCAAAGATTAAACATGTAAAGGAAGGGTTAAAGCGCATTGCGAACGTACGGGTGTACGCCGATGTGCCCAGATGGGCGTATATTCAGGCCCTGCTTTCACGAGGGGATCGTCGAACAGCACAGTTGTTGTCAGATGCACACGAAAACAATGGCAACTGGGCCAAGACCCTCAAGGCCTCTATCATCAATCCGGATTTTTATGTTTACAGGGAGCGGCCCCTGGATGAAATCCTACCCTGGGACTTGATAGACCACGGCATCAACAAGGCCTTTTTGGTTGAGGAATACGAAAAGGCCCTCCGCGAAGAAACCTCTCCCCCGTGTGATGTAGGCCGCTGTGTAGCCTGCGGTGTGTGCGAATAGTTTGCATTTCTACAATCTTTAGCTCACCTCATTCCGGGCTGAACAACGGGAATCGATGACACTCGGTTGGCATTCAGAGATAGGATAACCTTATCAAAAGGTTTTTGCGGTGGGTTGAGTCAACGATAAATAGCAGCAATCGAAACTTTTGGCAAACTTGCCGTAACCACCATATGTGGTGAATTCTGACAAAAAAAGGCACTCAGTCCAATGTCAAGGGCTGACCCCGTTTCCTTATCCCGACCTACGAAAAGTCTCTATCCATCACGGCACCTTATGGACTGTAACCAAAAAATGGATTATGAGGCGTATATTGCTTTTTCACTTCTAATCCTTTTTAGCTCCTGAGTAAATAGAATTTTATCTCTCTCCTCTGAAGTTAGTTCCTTCTCAATTTGCTTAACATCAGCAGTTTCTTTAATCAATCGATTGGTGGCACGAACCATTTCCGTGGTTATCCTTTCTACATCGTCAGTCTCTTTACTTAACTGTTCTTCTGCTTCTTTAATTATTTTTTCGGGCTTTTGAGCTTCTTCAGCCTCCGTGAGTGCCTTTTGGGCCTTCTGCATTTCGTCGAGCTCTTTACTTCTATTTGCCCTTACTTTTTCTAGTTTCGCTCGCGCTTCTTCCATGTCCTTAATTTCTTTATTCAGTTGAGCTTCGAATTCCTCAACTTCTTTTTCTGAATATCCCATCTCCTCCTTTATTTGCTTTTCAAGATCTTCATCCATCCGCAGTAGTTCAACACGGAGTCGTTCAACTTCTTCACGATGTCGTTTTATAGAAGAAGTATAGCGACTTCTCCTTTGAAGGTTCTTACGTCGAGCAAGTTTTTCGGTCCAGCATCGAATCGCAGAGATGCTCCTTTTCATGTCCCGTCCGATCCTGTTTTTTCTGTTAATAGCTGTCTTAAGTCTTCTCTCAAGAGCGGTATGTTCATCTGCCATCATCATCCCCCTTAAAAAAATCGAATTAGAAACTGAAGATTATTTTACCATCAATGAAAATCAGGGGAAAATCAGGGGGACGTCCGTAAATAAGTAACTAAATGCCAGGCGCATATGAGTTATTTACTTTCTTGCGGACGTCCCCCTCTGTCCCTTACGGATACTACGACCTACGAAAAGTCTCTATCCATTACGGTCTTGCGGCGATCACTTCTTGCCTTCTCGATTGCTTGATCACACAAAAGGCGAATGGCATCAGACAATGCCGGCGCGACGCTGCCCGCCGTATTCATTCCAGATACCGAACGGATGTACTTCTTGAGCTTGGATACAATCACCAGTATTTCTTTTTCGCTATGAGAGTTGCTCATATTGTCCCTCCTTTTTTTATTGTGCCGCAGTCCCTCTGATCAATATATTGTGCTCGGTTCATCTGAAGCTGCACTCAAAGAAGCTTGCCATAATCAGTACCCGCCAGTCAAACAATTTTATTGTAGATATATTACGGGGTCATAAAGAAAATCAGGGAGACGTCCGTAAATAAGTAACTAAATGCCAGGCGCATATGAGTTATTTACTTTCTTACGGACGTCCCCCTCTGTCCCCCTAGCGAGTGGGCGGTTAATCCGCCGGAGGCGACAAGTCCACGGAATGCAAACAATAATGAGGCTCACGATTTTTCCTTTTCCAGCAAGAGCATGCGTTTCTTAAGGCCGGTTCCGCCGTAAAAGCCCCCTGGTGAGCCATCGGCCCGGATAATGCGATGACATGGGATCAAGATAGGGAAAGGATTCCGGGCAAGGGTGGTTCCTACAAAACGAGAGGCCCGAGGATGTCCGATCTGTGCAGCTATTTGGCCGTAAGATCGGACTTCTCCGTGAGGAACGCTTGCCGCAGCTCTTAGGACTGAGCGTTGCAAGGGAGTCAGCCCGCTCAGATCGAGGAATCTCCACGGGGCCTTTATAAGGGCACCCTCAAAGTAGGCCCGTATATCCTTGCACATGTTGAGGACCACTGGCGTGTGTCCTGGTTTGGCTGGCCCGGTTCTTTGTATCCGTTTTTTTAAGACGCTTTTGCGTAAATGGGGCAGGAAGATCCGCTTTACAAGGAATGGATCAGCTTCAAACAAGATGGCCGCATATCCAAATGCTGTAGGGCATAGGTGGTAGGAAATCATAACTCATACAGGTTCCCACTATCATCAAAGGCCATCGGTTCCCACTGTTTTAGGATGTGCAGATCCGGATTGGAGACGACGACGTCTTCTAAGGCCCGTGAGACCGAGAGCATCTCGAGGGCGGCCGTGTTTTTGATACGGACGACACGAGCTGCCTCAGGCTTTACCATGCCGATCGTGTTGAGGCAGGCTTCTATACATTCACGATCTGTCTCAAGGTACATAGGGATAGCTGCCTTTTCAGGAGAGATGGCTGTCAGGGCATTGGTATAGGTCTTTTCAAGATCGAGGGCATGAACAAGGCGCTTGGTGGTTACATCTGCCAGCCCGATGCCATTTCCGTTCCCGTCCGATTCAGGGCTCAGGTCTCTCACAAAGATCCGTTTCACGTGCGGGGCTGTGAAAGAGTCACCCACGATATCCCGGTGCCTCCCCGTCACATTGGAATCCATCCCAATGCCGCTGATATCCTTGCCTATTTCATCCACGATCAGGATATCGATCGGGTCAAAGGGGATGCGGGGCATCATAGAACGTACCTTTTCGAGCAGGGTGCGTTCTGCTTCAAACCAGTTCTCAGGTCTTACGGCATGGATTCGAGAGAGATTTCTGTAGCCGTCCTCAAGTATGGCAAGCCCAAATAGGACGGAACGATTCTCTAGGATAAGGCGCGCAGCATCTTGCAGGATCCCAAAGGTGTGCTGCACCGCTGCCCGGTGGTATTGAACTGCCCCTTGACCTTTGCCAAGCCCAATGGTGAGCATTTTTGTCAGGCCGCTTTCAATAGGCCCTTCGAATTTTGTGTGGGGCTTCACCCGATTGATCACTACAATGTGGTCGGCTTCGGCTGCACCCCTATCCATAAGGATCGGAGTGCCAATCTCCAATGTCCCGATTTCGACCACATCACCAGCAGTAAGTATAGGCACCCCTACGAAAGATTCATTAATGCCAAGCCTATCTAAGACCGAGAGTTCACCCTCTGGTGTGTTTCCCCCGTGGCTACCCATGGCCGGGACAATAAAAGGCCTTAAACCCTGGTCCTTCAAAAGCTTTATGCATTCGGAAACAATGAGAGGAATGTGGCTGATGCCCCGGCTTCCGACTGCCACTGCTACAGAATCACCAGGTTTTGTCGCCGAGGCAAGGGTAAGGTCCTGAAGGGCCTTGCCAACAGCTGCTGGGACATCTTCGATCTTTTCGGCGTGGAGTTTCTGCCGAACTAGAGCCATTTCAGGGAAAAGCATAGGTCAATAGGTGTAAAATCCTCGGCCGGTTTTGCGCCCCAGGTATCCAGCATCCACATACTTTCTGAGGAGAGGACACGGCCGGTATTTGGGGTCTCCAAAGCCTTCATGGAGGACTTCCAGGATCGACAGGCAGGTATCTAAACCGATCAGGTCTGCCAATTGTTTCCTTTTCTTGTTCAGTGATGCGTCCTTTTTTCAAAAAACTTGAGAGGCTCTTTTCAATCCTGTGCATGGCCCGCTCGAGATACGCCTTTGAGATGTCATGCAAGAGGACAGAAAAGTCGTTCATGGCTGCCACCTGGGCAATCCCTGCACCCATCTGGCCGGCACCAACAATACCTATCCTGTTGATCATGATTTGCCTCCCTGCAGCCAGGGTTCCTCAGGTTTTGACAGGATATAAAGCCCCTCTTCGGTTTTCTTGTATCCAAGAGCCCGCAGGTCTTTTTCCTGCTCGATCCGAACAAGGTGAGGCATTATCTCTTCCGTCTCTTCGGTGTTGAAATTGTAAACATGGTCTTCCAGGAAGATATAGTCTGGTTCCATACCCTGTGCGGGTTTTACGTAGAAGGGGTACTCATAGGCATCGACGCCGTTGGCCTCGCAGCGGGCAATCGGTTTTTCATCCATTTTTATGCCTCCAGAGGGAAAACAGCGTGATGTGATTGAAGAAAGGGTGAGACAAAAAATCTGTCGAACATTTAAAGGAAGGAGATTGGAATCTGGTCCTTGATTCCAGCTTGAGTGGAACCAAGGACCAGATGCCAGTAATTAGGATTATATTATGTTTCTTCGACTGTAATTGCCTCTTGCTCGCAAACCTCAATGCAGCTTTCACATCCTAGACATTCTTCTTCATTAACAACCACGGCCTTTTCGTCTTCGAGTTCGAGAACCTCGACCGGACACACCTCTACGCACTCTCCGCAGCCCTCGCATTTGTTCTTATCCACAGTTGGTACGAACATGTGATGAAGCCTCCTTTCTTTATTTTTTCAACAGGTTCTGTATTGAGATCAATCTCGTCTGTAAATTTGAGATATGCCTATTACACCAATTCTTGAAAACCGTCAAGTCTTCTTATGATTCACAGTAATTTTTGTGGAAAAACAAGCCGGTTTTTCGTTTGTTCACAATTCCGCTGCCGGGCCTTCCTCAATCATCCCTACCAGGGTATTCTTGACCTTGGCGGCCTGATAGCCTTTATCGCCTTGATCCACCCTGCAGCGCCGATTCAACAGGCCGGGAGCGACCTGGTCAGGCACCAGATACCACCGGTATAATACCCTCCTGTCATGAGATTTGATTGTTGATTCTCTCCAGTCATTAATCCTCTTCTCTATTTCACGGCCTGCCTCCACAACCTCTTCTTGCAATGTTCCGCTCCACGGCGTGATAAGCACCCTATTGAAGATCTCTTGCAGGTGATCGGTCCAGGATGGCTGGTTCTTGGGCCTCTCCCTTGACTCGATTTGGGCGTAAGTGATGTTGACTTTCAACACCTCGACTTTTTCCTGGACTCCGTCAAGAAGGTAGTCGAGTGCTGAACGGGAATCTGTGAAGAGGAGACCGGAGTCCGCAGGATCTTTCTGGAAGAGGTGGTTCCAGGTGGCCATCCGCTTTTCGATTACAAGACTGCCTATGTCTTCTTCCTCAAGAGGAAACCGCTCCTTTTGGATCGGGTCGTGTGCTTGATCGGTTTCGTCCTGGCGAAAGGAGCTTTGCAATGCCTCATACTGCTCATTGAGCCGATTCAGTTGCTGCATCAATTCCCAGGAGTGCTGGTCGAACTCCTGCGACAGGTGGAGGAATACCTGAAGAGAAAGCTCACTCTCCTCAAATCCCTTTGAGTCCTTGGCACCCGTGGCTGTGATATCAGAGACGATTCTTGGCGTTTGAGGATCAACAGGTGCAATGTTGTTCCCAACAGTTTTCAGGTAGGCCATGTCAGCATCCTGGTGGAAATCCCCCCAGCTCTTGAAGTCCCGGAGCGCTGCTTCGAGTGGTTTTCTCTGGACGACTTTTTCAAAAGGGCTACGAATATCAAGGAAGCCGCTCTCTATCCAGGGCCGAAGTGCCTCTGGAGTCTTGGTGTGGGCCGGCTGATAGACAACCACCCGCTGGAAAAAGAGCGCCATGGCTTCTACTAGCGAAGGGGATATGAAAGTAAAAGGGAAATATGTCGGGGATAGGATTTCCGAACCCCTTTTTGGTGACGACTTGGCGGTTCCGGATTTCTGGTTTTGTCTTTTCAATCCAAAATCCATACTGTTCTCAAGGCGTCAGCCGCAAATCTAAAATCCTATGAGATCTTTTTGTCTCTAACCTCGACCCCCATAGTCGCAAGGCGTTCTCTGATCTGGTCTGCCAGCTTCCAGTCTTTCCTTTGCCTTGCCTCTTCACGCTCAAGCAGCAGTTTCTTGACTTGGGGATCCTGGGGCTGTTGTTCAAAGTCAAAGATATTTAGCGCCTAATCAACCCTCTTGAAGGCATCTATGATTCGTCTGGCC
>JAUWXJ010000112.1 GCA_030616425.1 Desulfobacterales bacterium
CTTTTCTTTTGTTCCAGGGCTCAGCTCGGCATGGACTATGGGATAAAGCGAGGAGGACGGTATGGCAGGGGAATCTGCTGGTAGGTAAATAATTTTTCGGGTAGTTGGATTGTAATAAGCTCGTAATAAGATTGTAATAAGAAGGAGGACTAGTCATGGCAGAAGCAAAATCAAGCCTTGCCAACAGAACGCCTGTTAAGACCGAAGAGGCGCTCAAAACTTTGTTAGCCGACAGAGGCGGTAAACAGTATTATGCAGAACTCAAGAAATTGGATGTAGATAAAGAGGCCTTGAAAAAGACCTTGGATATGAGTTTCAAGTCTCGTATGAAGACCTGGCTTGAAATTTGTGCCCATTGCGCTATGTGCGCAGAGACCTGCCTCTATTATATCGCAAACGATAGAGACCCCAAGCAGACCCCGTCCTATAAAATTCAAACAACCCTTGGTGAAATAGTAAAAAGAAAGGGCGATGTGGACAATGCCTTCATGTGGTATTGTATGGATACCGCATGGGGCAAATGCACTTGTTGCACCCGGTGTGGATTATATTGCCCGTTCGGCATAGATATGGGGATCATGTTCGGCTACCTGAGAGGTCTCCTCTATTCCCAGGGTTTTGTGCCCTTTGAATTGAAGATCGGGGCAGGTATGCATTGGGTATATAACGCTCAGATGGACGTTACTCCTACAGACTACGTTGAGACCATGGAGTGGATGGCCGAAGAATGGGAAGAAGATTACCCTGGTCTTAAGATTCCTGTGGACAAAGAGGGGGCGGATATCATGTACGTGGTGAATGCCCGCGAACCAAAGCATTACCCGGAGGATCTTGCAGAGGCCGCGGTTTTGTTCCATCTAGCAGGTGCGGACTGGACGATTCCAAGCACAGTTGGCTGGGAAGGAACAAGCCTGGCCATGTTTGCCGGCGACTGGCCGTGTTGCGCCCAGCAAGTAAAGGCTGTCTATTCTGCAATGGAAAGGCTAAAAGTAAAGAGATACGTTGGTACGGAGTGTGGCCATCAGCACCGTGCGACAATTACTGAAGGGCCTTACTGGGCTGGGCGAAAGGATGGCCTACCGCCTGGCGAAAAACCGGCTCTTCATTACGTTGAATGGGTGTTGGAGGTCCTGAAATCAGGAGCGCTTAAGCTGGATCCCGCCAAAAAGATCAAAGAGCCTGTCACGCTTCAGGATCCGTGCAACTATATTAGAAATCATGGTTTGACCGACGTTACCAGAGAAATTATGTCTTATATAGCAGAGGATTTCCGTGAAATGAGCCCGACCCGCGAGCACAATTTTTGCTGTGGCGGCGGAGGTGGCGCCAATGGTGTAGGGCTGTACCGAAAAGAAAGAGACATAGGGTTGAAAGTCAAGCGCGATCAGATATTGGCTACGGGGGCAAAATTTGTGGTCTCGCCGTGCCACAACTGTTGGGATGCAATCAGGGACCTTGAAGAGATTTACGAGATCGGGATCACGTGGAGTTTCCTGAAACCCATCCTGCTTAAGCAGGTGATTGTACCGGATCATATGAAGCCCAAAGAGGAAGTGGAGGGGGAAGCTGCAGAAGCTGGTTAATTTAACGGCCACGAAAAATCTTGGGTGGCATGTATGATAACATATGAGAAACTGGCTCGGGCTGTTGTATAAAAGGGGGTAAGTCGGGATGAGAAAAAGGACTGTAGCTTTGTACGCAGGAATGGGGGTTTTGATTTCAGTATTGACCTTTATGCTTATGCCTGCTTATTCGCAGGAAGACATCGTGACTTTGCAAGACAGCGCCTTCAAGGATGCGCAGAGGCCCCCTGCCGTTTTTGCGCATGAGGACCACAACGAAAAGGCAGAGATTGAAGAATGTAATGTGTGCCACCATATCTATGAGGGTGGTAAGTGGGTTGAGGATGAATCGAGTGAAGGGCAGGGGTGCTCAGACTGTCATAATGTGGAAGAGGGACACCCGACCAGACCTCTGATGAAGGCATATCACGATCTGTGCAAGCAGTGTCACCTGGATAACGATAAGGGCCCTATCACTTGCGGCGAGTGCCATCCGAAACAATAGGCTGTATAGGCGTTAGGTCTGAAGCACTTCGATTAGTAGTTCAGCAAACAAAAGGAAAGGGTTGCGGAGTTCACAAATCCGACCTCTTTCCTTTTTTTGTGCAGAAGGAGGCACCCCTCTTCTCCACTCTAACGAAAGGTTTTCTTGACGACAATCACGGTATCTTTGGTCTGTTGCAGGTTAACTGAGAGGTAGAATACTCTGATTGTTTCCCTCGCTGCTGTTTCATCATATAGTCGTCCACGACCCCGCGTAAGAGTTCAGCAGCCTGAATGGCGCAATGCATGTAGTCTTTTGGTAGCCCGCCTATTGATTTCTGGACAACATCGGCATCGATGTCCAGGATTTCATCGACTGTCTTCCCCTTGGCAAGAAGTGTAGCAGCAGAGAGGCAGTTTGCCATATAGGTACACCCATTAGTCCAGTAGGAGATATCTGCAACGCGATTTTTTTCAAACTTGACCCGCATCTCCATGGTATCCCCGCAACTCCCCTCAACACGGGCCTCAGCGTCGGGGTCATCTACATTGGGGCTCAGCCACCAGTGGATACCAAACCATAGCCCCACGATACCAATAAGAACCCCGGTAGCAATGAGCAAATTCAACCACATGATATTCGCTCCTGTCTCTTGCGGTGTCTCTTGTCCATCTAAAAAGCCTCTCGGGGTAAATCCCGAGAGGCTTTTTTTTCATACACCTTGTGGAGGACAACTTATCTTTTGACTACGCTGAAAGCCATCCGCTCGACGTAATCTTCTTATCGGCAGAATTCACAATAAGGCACTCAGTTTTTGGCATGTTTTCGATGAATCGTTTGCCCGCCCGAGGTTCCAATACAAAGACCGCTGTGGAAAGCGCATCAGCATCCATGACATTTGAAGCTAACACGGTGACACTCTCACTTTGAAGCGGTGAGCGGCCCGTTTTCGGGCTTACAATGTGGTGGTAGAGCTTTTCCTGATCAAAATAGAGCTCGTAGTTCCCGGAAGTGGCGATAGCGCCGTTCACCATGGTTATAGTGTCAACATAGGGACCGTCCTTGTCCGGATTTTGAATCGCAACCTTCCAGGGTGTTCTGCTTCTCTTACCGCCAATGGCCCGTATATCACCGCCTGCATTGATCAGAGCGTGTTTGATCCCGTGTTGCTCGATCACCTTGGCCCCGCAGTCGATGATGTATCCCTTGGCGATGCCATCCAAGGTAATGCCCATCCCCTCTTTGGCAAATCGTATGGTGTGGCCGTCGAACCGGACCGCGCCTGCATCCACCAGATCAAGGACCTTGGCCACCCTAACTTCAGACGGCGGGCTTTGATGGGCTGCAAAGTGCTCCTTGTAGAGGTCCACGAGAGGCTTTACGGTCATGTCAAAGGCACCGTTACTCGCCTTATGGAAATGGAGTGCACGGGCGATGACCTCAGATACTTCACGCGGAATATCTGAAAGATAACCCTCCCTGTTAAGCGTTCCGATAGCGGAATTCGACTGATAACGATTCAGCAGCCTGGTAACGCGATCCATTTCTTCAAATGCCTTCCCGATAACCTCGTCGGCCTCGGTCCTGGAGGGGTGCATCACGGTAATGGCCGCGAAGGTCCCCATGGAAAGCCGTGCCCTGGTTACCTTGTACAGTTTCTTGTTAAAGGCCACACTCTCTGAAATCGGCATCAAGCCTCCAAAGGCAAATCCTACACCCAGCATACCTGAGTATTTCAGAAAGGTTCTCCGGTCGATGGTTACTTTGTTTTCCTGTTGTGCAGACATAGCATTGTCCTCCACTTCTCTACGAAGCCACTGCTTCTTTTGGTATTTCCGTAATTTTTTCAAGTTTACCAAGGTCAAATGGTTGCAGAATATGTTGTTTCTTACAAGCCTTAATACAGACTTCCTTGCACTCTGGCCCGTATTCTATGCACTTCTTCTGGTCGATGGTAACCACACCATCGACTTCCGAAATTGCATCGGCCGGGCATTTTTTAATGCAGACTTTATCTCGAATACACCCCACCTTGCAGACGGACATCGTTACCTTTGCAGTGTCCTTGGTGCTGCATGGAGCGAAAACGCGAGCATTTTTGGGAAGCAGCTGGATGATCCCTTTGATGCAGGCCTTGACGCAACTGCCACACGCCACACATTCGTCCGGATCGACCATTGGGAAGTTGTCAACCATGGTGATCGCATCAAACGGACAGGCCTCGGCACATTCTCCGAACCCAACACAGCCGTACTGGCAGTCGAGGGGTCCGGAAAAGGCGAGATTCGCACCAGTGCATGTCCCGTAGCCGATATAGTTATACTTTAAATGCACCTTTCCCTGGATCCTGGAACAGTGCACAACAGCCACGAGGTCTTCCACAGCTCCAGCGGCCTTTCCCGTGATTTCAGCTATAGCATCAGCAACATCCTTTTTGCCGGGAAAGCAAAGGTTAGGTGGAACATCGGGATTGTGGACAACTTCTTCTGCGTAAGCTTCACAACCTGGGAAGCCACAGCCACCACATTGGGCCCCGGCAAGGGTATGCATTACCTTTTCAACCATGGGATCAGGCTCCACATGGAATTTGTGGGCGGCTACTGCAAGCCCGATTCCGAAAATGAGCCCGATACATCCAAGGGTTACTATTCCGCCTAAAGCTGCTTTGATTAATACTGGATCCATGAGTCTTTCTTCTCCTAACGCTGACGGCTTCGTAAAATGTCCATCTGCGGTGTTGCGGTTCGTCTTTCGTCATTGCGACGTACGATAAGTACGCCTCATTCCTCAAGACTCGCGCGCCTTGCATCTGAAACTTTTTACTGTGCCGTCTCCATTTAACGGTTTTTTACGAGTTCATCAACGCTATAAAACAGATCCTCTAGTAGATCGACAATCCTGAAAAGCCTAAAAAGGCCAGGGCAAAAAGTCCGGCAACAACAAAGGCGATGGGCAGTCCCTTGAAGCTCGGCGGCACCTTGGCCAGTTCCAACTTTTCCCGCACACAGGCCATCATAAAAAGGGCAATGAGGAATCCGATCCCTGCCCCAAGGGCCAGGGAAAAGCTTTCCCATCCCGTATATTCGTTATCTGCCAACATCAAGGGCACGGCGATGGCGATACAGTTGGCGATCACCAGCACCAGGTACACGCCGAAGGCCTTGAATAGTATGGGATTAACTTTTCTCAAGATAGTATCCACCCCCTGGACTGAAAGGGAGACCAGGCCGATAAAGACAACTATATTCAAGAACGTCAACTGGTACGGTTTGAGCACAAACTGGTAAAGCGCCCACGCCATCGTGGCCGCGAAGGCGATGACGACGGTAAAGACTATACCCATTCCGATGGCGGTTGACCTCTTCTGTGAACAGCCGAAAAACACACAAAGCCCCAAATACTTTGTGAAGACAAAGTTATTGATCAATGCAGCCCCGATGAGAATGGTCATGAGCACACCGAAATAGAGCTTTTTGACCGTCAACATGGCTGCACCCATATCCTGCCCCTCTGACATGATGTTTTTGATGTTTAAAATGTGAGCCTCCCCCGTGTTCAAAGGAGCTTCAAAGATGAGCGTGAGTTTCGTTTTATCTGAACTCAGCACTATCTCCTTGACTGTCAGCACGATGTCGGGATCAGGCTTTTCGTAAGCACTGAAGTTTGCAACGTTTGATGCCCAGGCCTCGTCAACAGGCCCTGCAAAGGTAATGACGATCTTGTCCGTGTCCTTGAACCCCGTCTTCTTGACGAACTTGTGGCCTGTCTCACATCCTGTCAGAAAAAGTGCCGCAATCAGGAGCACGCCCACCAGCAGATGATATGACCTTATGCTTTTCATAAGTGCTTAAACCTCTTTTTTGCGTTTATATACGACCTCTATCCAGTTGAAGAAACCCATCATTATACCCACCACAAAGAACCCTGCACAAGGGAGTACAAAGAAAAGGAGGGGCTTGAATCCGAGGACGTCATACCCCAGAATCATTCCACTCCCCAGGAGTTCCCGCACGAAGCCAAGGACCATCATCGCGAACATGAACCCAAGGCCCATGCCAAGACCATCAAAGAAGGATTTCTGAAGCGGTTCCCTGGAAGCGAACATCTCCAAACGCATGGTGATGATGGCAAAGGCCACAATCAACCTCACAAACAATCCCATAGCCTTGTAGGCCACAGGCATGTAGGCGGCCAGGACAAGGTCGATGACCGTCACCCATGTGGCAATAGTGAGCGTGTAGGTGGGAATCCGGATCTTGGGATGGATATAATTCCGAACGAGCGAGATGGTACAACTGGAGCAGACCTGCACGAAAAGAACCGCTGTCCCCAGGAGTATCCCGTTCATCACGCTCGTGCTGATACCCACCGCCGGGCACATTGAAAGAGCCAGACGGAAAATCGGGTTTTCACTCAGTATGCCGTCTACAAAGAGCTGTGTGTTTGTTTTCTCCTTGATAGCCAATTTCTTTCTCCTTACGCAAAATCTGTGTTTACAAACCGCCAATAACCCCTAAAACGCAGCGTGAATCTTTTCTTTCTTGAGCACACTGTCCAGTTTGCCGATGCGGTAGGCGAACTTCTTGGCAACGTTCTTCACGCCCCCTGTGACAGCCTTACTGGAAATCGTTGATGCGGTGATGGCGTAGATGTCCGCATCCTTGTATTGTTTCCGGATCTCGGCAATCTGTTCTTCCGTAAACATCCCCTCTTCCCACTTGCTCTTCTCGAGATACTTCTTGTACTCCATGGGCAGGGGTTTTTTGATCACCTCTAGAGTCTTTAGCTTCTCATAAGTCTTTCCCTTAAACTGATTTCTGAAGTACTCCTGCTCAATTTCTTTGCCCAGCCCTGCGTCCTCTTCGTGTTCCATGATCTCCAAACCAAGAAGCTCGAACTTAGGATCCATGGCCACGAGCGCGTGGATAAAAGTCCTAAAGCCTGGGAATTTTCCCGGCAAAACATAGCCGAGTCGTTTCCCCCCGGCTGTAGCGATAACCGAGGCGTCGGCGTAGGTAAAAATTTTGGGCGGGGCCAAGACTTTTTCCAAGGCAGTTGCCCGATCGCGATCTTCTTCTGCCTTCTCTGCCGAAATAGGCACCTCAAGCTTTTCTACGAAGTTTCCTTCCAGGTCGATGAGGACCATCTCATAGGCCTCTTCGCTCCCCTTTTCTACTGGAACCATGTACCCCAGAAACTTCTTGTCCCCATCCTCCACAATATAACGATACACGTTTAAAAATTTGAGGTCTGACGGGGCAGGATTGTCCTTCCCAAAACCAAGAAGACCAATCATGGCGTTCTGGACATTCATATGATGGTTGTGTTTCTTGGCCTTGGCCGTCACTGTGTAGGCCAGCCCCATTGCCGAGGCCGCTATCACACAGGAAATGGTCAACGCGAACGTGATCTTAATAATTTGATTCATCTTCTACGCACCTTCTTCTGGTTCGGGAGCAAAACGTTTGGGTTTGAACCAACGGTTAAGGGCGGGCGTCAAGGGGTTCATCAGCAGAATGGCGTAGCAGACCCCTTCCGGATAGCCTCCCTTTAACCGGATCAAGACAGTCAGGGCACCGATGCCGGCACCAAAGATAATCTTGCCCGTTACCTGAGTCGGAGAGGTCACATAATCCGTGGCCATGAAAAAGGCCCCTATGATGACGCCTCCG
>JAUWXJ010000085.1 GCA_030616425.1 Desulfobacterales bacterium
CTTTTCAATTGACGTTTTAAGTATCCATGGAAAAATCTTCAAATTATTGCCGACCCCTCACCAGCTAACCCATGAAAATCCTGGACTGAAACGACTGTATGTGATAGCGGTTTCGCAAGGCCCCAAGCGTTGCGTTGACCCTAACCGGAAGCTGCCGCAGGCTGAAACACCGACACCCCATTTATTACGATGACAGGCGGGGTTTGTGCTTCATAGGCTAACAGAGCGTTGTGGACGGCAAAGTTGAGGGCCATGGAGCAAGGTGGGACAAGAGAACAATTAACACTTGGTCATGGTCATAACATCCTGACATTTTCAGAAATCAAGGATATGGCAAGGAAGCTGCAATTTCTGTCTCTCTGTATAGACCACTACATATAGGGTTCTGTCTATTAACGCACGTGTAACCGTCGGGATACATACACTAATTTCGATTTCCCAGATTTCAGACAGGCCAACTTACCTTACCCCGTGATGTTTTCATTGACATGTAGCTACGGACGGAATACTATTAATGTATCGGTCCAACTATCGCCTTGCCCTTCATCCCTTATCATGTGAAGGACCCGGATCGAGTGCGGAAATCAGGATCCCTATTTTGGAACCCGCTTCAATCCCATCTTTCGCCTAGAGATGCGATTCTGCAGCTTTTTCCAGAGTAACACCTGAGAGCTGTACGAAAGAAGAAAAAAGGAGGATAATCGCCATGGCAGAAGGAATCGTGAAGTGGTTCAGTGACCAAAAGGGATTCGGTTTCATTCAGCGGGATGGGGACACGGACGTGTTTGTCCATCACTCCGCCATTAGCGGGTCTGGATTCAAGACACTTGCTGAGGGCGACCAGGTGACTTTTGACGTAGAACAGGGCACCAAAGGGCCTTCAGCAACAAACGTCGTCAAGCTCTAGTCTGGGACTGTTCGATCATCATAGGCACTTCGTCAACGTGAGGCGAAGTGCCTTATTTGTTATTCTTGTTTTTTTCTCTTCTGGCTGTTCCCCGGATAAATAGAGACAGCAAATGTAAGCCGGAAATCAAGAGAGGTTGCAGATGGCAAAAAAGTCAGGACCCACACTTCGGAAACGTCACAAGGAAATGGAGCGTCTGGACAGGCGAAAAGCCAAAGAAGCAAAGCGGCTAGAGGCTAAAGAGCGTAGGGCCAAAGCAAGGCTGAGGACTAGTGATGAAGATCCGGATATTGCAGGGATACGGCCCGGCCCTCAGCCTCTGCCAGAGCAGTGAGATGATTTTGGCGATGACGAATAGGTTCAACATTTGCAAATCGGTTACCGTGTCTGGCGTGTCACAGTCTGGCTTACATTCCAAGGAGAACTCGGAACCACAACTTAGATGCGCCGAGAAGTGTTTTTAAGGAGGTCAAAATGAATATCTATGTAGGCAATTTGTCGCGTGAGGTCACCGAAGAGGATTTGCGGCAGGCGTTTGAAGCCTTCGGGGAAGTCACATCCGCCAAAATCATTAATGACAGGTACAGTGGCGAATCAAGAGGGTTCGGATTCGTGGAGATGCCCAGTAAAGCTGATGGGGAGTCCGCGATCACCGGCCTGACGGAGAAAGAATTGAAGGGGCGAACGCTTAAGGTTAATGAGGCTCGCCCTCGCTCCGGAGGTCGTCAAAGCGGAAGAGGCCCAGGTGGTGGACGCCAGGGTGGTGGGCGGCGTTCTTGGTAAGCGGGCCTTAGGCATAACAGAATCGTACTACGACTTCACCCACACACTTATTATCCGGGTCTCAGAATCCTTCCAACTACACTCGGTATGGCAAGAAAGGAGAGATAGGTTTGAGAGAGTTTGGTAGCCTGGAAGTCAAGGTCATCGGCAACGATCTTGAGAAGGCCATGAAGATCCTGAAAAGAAAACTACAGAAGGATGGTGTTTTCCGCCGACTGAAGGCCATTAGGAGCTATGAAAAACCAAGCGAATGCCGCCGTCGAAAACGTCGAGAGAGTGAAAGAAAACAGAGAATCAACCGGTTGAAAAGCTCAAGGCACTCCAGATACTAGTCCTATTCTCGTGATGTCCTGAGCCCGGCCGTTATGCCGGGCTTGCTTTTTCTAGTCAGTTTTTCACGCAATTCAGACAAAACCTAGGCAAGGAGGAAAAGAATGAACAAGGAAGGTTTAGTAAGATTTGTTTCAGATAAGGCAGGTATCACCCAAAAAGCCGCAGGTGAAACAGTTAATGCTGTCCTTGAGGGTATTTCGTCTGCTTTGGAGAAGGGAGATTCTGTTTCACTCATAGGTTTCGGGAGCTTTAAGGTTGTTAAAAGAGCTGCACGGGAAGGCCGCAACCCCAGGACAGGAGAAAAGATTAACATCCCGGCTTCCAAGAGTGTGAAATTCACCCCAGGGAAAGCTTTTAAGCAACGGGTTCAATGAATCAATAGCAAGACCCCCAGTGAATGGTCTATCACTGTCGTCAAGGGTAAAATATTTGCATGGCATAGTGAAGAAACTGAGGACCAATTTTGCATTCGCTTTCGCTAAAGAAGAGAGTGGATAGAGAAGGAAATCTGTATCAATGACTAATATCGAATTCAAGATCGGCCAGGAACACGAAAACATGAAGGGAGTCTATAAGGTTCTTGCCATTGACAGAGATACCATGTGTATCCGCTGGGAGAGTGGTGAGGAGGTTACAACCACTGTAGCTTTGCAGAGCCGAATTATTGAGCGCATGCACCGAGAACGGGCGCTGATAAGAACCAAAAAAGGCGGAAAACGCAAACAACCGCAGCCCTCAGAGTATGCCAGTAAATTTGAGGGTTTGAAAGAAGAGGATTTTTCCGAAGACGTTGCAGGCGCAACCTGGCGCTATTATGACAGTCTGGGTGGTGCGGTGGCCGTTCGCCTGAACTCAGACAAATTTGACATTGCATCATGGCCAAGGTACGAGCTTTCTGCGATTCACTGGGACGATCTTAATCACCGGCGTCACGATGACTTCCGGCTTCAGGCAAAGTTTTTTGCCCGACTCGATGAAAACCGTCTCTATTTTGGCCTTTGTATCGAGCGGTCCAACCAGGAAAAGGACGCCAAAGATGACTGGAATGCTTTCATTGCCTGGCTGAGAGACGCCAAGAACGACTCCTGGCTTAACAAAGTCGTATACAAACATGATTTGTCGATTTACGACATTAAGGAGGAGGGCGCCTTTACCGGAACCATAATGTCGGCCAAAGGAAAGTGGCGCTTGTCTAATAAACGCAAGAAGCAAGAGATCGAATCTCTGGCTGACTTCCTGGACGGCCTGACAGACAGCACCTGGGTGGATCTGCAGATTGCAAAAATCGTTGAGAAAGACGAGGTAGTGCCACGCGGTGTCGAGATCGCTGATGATATTGCCCGGCTGTTTGAGATGCTGATGCCGCTTTACGAAGCCTTTGTGGTTTCTGACTAACTCCGTTCAGCATTAATCATTTGCAGCGTCCGAAAATATTACCTAGTGGACTCTGACAACCACACCACGACAGGAGAAAACAATGGCACAGGCAGAGAATGGTGACACCGTTAAAGTTCACTACACCGGAAAATTTGACGATGGCACGGTCTTTGAGTCCACGCGGTGTTAGAATCTATATGTTGCTTTCTACCCTGAAAGGAACCATCATTGAGCAGAGAGGGATAAACTAGAAAAGGAGATTCTATGAAGGGTGGTAGGAACCTTTATGTGGGAAATCTTGGTCATTCCGTGACTAGTGATGAGTTGGGAAAATTATTTGCCGATTATGGTGACGTTGAGAAAGTCACTATTATTGAAGGGAAAGATTTTGGGTTTGTCGAAATGTCTAGCCGATCGGAAGCTGATAGGGCAAGACAAGCGTTAAACGGTTCCGAGTTCCAAGAACGCACGTTGAGAGTTGACGAAGCTCGTCCACCTAGAAGTCGACGAAGGCGTGGTTATCAAAGATATTAGCCTAATTGAGAGATAATCTGGATTTGATAGTCTGCCAGGGAAAAGGGGGGACGTACATAAGTATATAAATAACTGCGGCGGAGGCATGACTTACTTATATATTTATGAACGTCCCTCTAGTATCCTTCAGTTTATCTTGTCAGCTTAGGATATAGACTTCAGTGTCAGTATATGTCCAATTAGTCAAGGGCGTCCCCGAAACCTCCCAGGCTTATCGGAAGTCCAAAAACCTTAGACTCATTCAAGAGTTGATGGGTCATTCAAGCCCTAATAGCACGATGATATACACCGCTGTAAGTCCAGAAGAGCTATACTAGACAGTTAATAGCCTTTGGTAGGGGGGAGGGGGGAGGTAATGATAAAGATAATTTCAACGTTGACTATTCTAATAGCTCTATCAGGTTTAAGTTTTGCAGGTGAAGTTAAGAAAATAGTAATACAGGATATTTATTGGATTGAAATTGGAGATACAGCAGACAGGGTGTTTAGCATACTGGATAAAAGTGATGTGGTGAGTCGGGAACAAAAGAAAGACCCATATCATCCAGGCAGTTTTATAGAAATTAAATATTACAAGGTCGAAGGGAAATCCTTCACTATTCACTTTGCACGTGTGTTAGACCCAGGACCATACGAGGTAGTAAAAATTATTACACATCCTTAAGGGAGACAATTGGGGACGTCCTTGACTAATTGTACTAATTAACCTTCAGTTTATCTTGTCAGCTTAGGATATAGACTTCAGTGTCAGTATATGTCCAATTAGTCAAGGGCGTCCCCGAAACCTTTATCCCTCTTGCGCGATCTATCGACTTTAGTTCTTAACATGTTTTTCCCACCTTTCCAAGAATTCCTGTTCCTTCGTCCTATCACCACCAAACAAAAAATCACAAAGACTCAGAGAGAAATTCAAACGTATTCTTGGAAAAAAATTGGCCTCCCCACCTTTGTCAAAGTGAGATTCCTGAGGGTCAAGCCCTTTCTCCCTGAGTTTCAAAAGGTACCACAAAAGAAAGATGGCGTGTCTCTCTTGGGGGATAGTCTCAAGCTTACGCCGAACCAAATCAAGGATACTCTCTAAGATGATCTCCTTGATCTTCTCAGCATCTTTCTCAAGATAGATCCTCTCTGCGTACTCTGTTGGATAATAATGTTTCTCGCGCTCCTCTTCCTTTCTATTGTCTATCAAGCCAACCTGACAACTGAGCCTCAGATAATCGTTGAAATTCTGGATTAGGGGCTGGAACTCCTTTCGATACAGAAATGACCGATTCGATTTCTTGGAAGCTGCAACCGCCTTCTTTATAAACTCTGGCCATCTGTTCAGTGCGGTCTGGCCAATGAGAATCTTGCTGGCAGTCAGCATATACTCTTTGATCGCTGTCCCCCGATATTTGAAATCCTGCTCTTTGTTGGAACTCTCTTCATTTCCGTTTGTCTCCGTCATCATCCAATCATCGATTTCTGGTTTGAAGAACCGTGGAGATCCAAGTTTGCTGTGGAAGGGTATTTGACCTTGCTTAATGAGGTGACGGATCTTGGTCTGTGAAACCTGCAAATAGTCGGTTAAGTCGTCGATTGTCATCCATTCTTTCATCATATCATCTCCTTTTAGAAACCACAAGCTTATCAATTGAGCATCATATAATAATCATAATAAATCATATCTGCCATTTTGTCAAGAAAGACCTAAAAAAAATGACACTTCAATCAAATCGCCTCATAGCCCTGCACCGCCACCGGCTAATCGTAATAATCAAGAGAACTCGCTGAAAATATAGAGTAAAATCGCAAAAAGGAACTTTTTTTGAAAAAGTTACTCTTTTTTACTTGACATCGATAAAGTAATCGAGTATATATAGTACTCAATAATTCTGGCAATAACTTTTGAGGAGATGAATATGAAAAAGAGAACCCGAAAACAACAGCCAAGAGTAACTCGTGCATCCAAAGAAAAACCACCATCCCCCACCTATCCTGCCGATCTTGCGGACAGACAGTCAGTGCGAACCACCTTCAGGTTCAGTAAAGCAGGGAGCGAGGCTTTGAAGTCCTTGGCAAAACACCATGGTGTCACCTTCAAAGACGTTTTTGGCAATCTTTGTGCAACAATTCTTGCCGACAAGTATGCACAAGATACTGAAAAGGCTTCAAGCCCACCAAAAGACTCCCTTTTGTATAAGGTGGCTCGTGTCGCCAAAAAGGAAGACACTAAAACCACAGATCACTTAGTTAGAAAGACCCAGGTAATCAGCAGGGGCGCACTCAGGGTATTGAAGGAGATATCGAAAGAATATCAAATACCAAGGGATCTCTTGGTGGACTGGTCACTGATCGTCATCCGAGAATTGGTCAAGGAGGCTACCCAAAAAAGGGAAAAGACTTATAAAGAAGCTCTCCGGGTGATCCCAGTGTTAACGTCCAAGGCTGACACTGTAGCGGACAACCTTAGAGATATTCTTCAACTTGATGATCCGATTATTGCGAGATTTGGGCTTGTCGTAACCATACTAAATAATCTGTGTTCTGCAATAGAATCGAATCTGGAAAAAGGGACACTGATAGATCCAGACGATATGTCACAAACGGGTTAAACACCAGGGGTAAGAAAATGGCGAAAAAGAAGAAGAGAATCCAAAAAATGATCGAACTCGTCACAATATATGCGGAGTATGAAAAGGACGAGCATGAACGAGACCTTCCCAAATCAGGCGAAGCGGGAAAAAGCTTCGAGATCGTAGCAACTAGTTCTTCTAAAACCCGAAACCGGTCGTTAGGAGGATAAAATGGCCCACACCGAGCATTACACAACAAGGTGCCAACAACGGGGAATGCCACAGATTTTTGAAGTTCTCATAAAAACCTACGGATCATATTATAAGCGCCCTGGTGGAGCTGAAGGGGTCCTTTTTAATGGGCAGGCTGTTGACCGGGCTACAAAGGACCTAAAGAAGATCTTGCAACAGATCCCAAAGCTTAGGGGACGGATGGACATCATAGGTAATAATGGGAAAACCGTGACCACATATATCAGGAATAAAAAAAGAGTCAGGCTTCGTAAGTAGGGATGTGTAGTCGTATGAAGAATCAATACTTCGGCGACATTAACGATTATCGGAAGTATGGTCTCCTCCGAATTCTTTCTGGTGATGGGTCTTTAAGGATCGGAGTCTGTTGGATGCTAACCGCTGATGACGGTCGAACTGATGGACGCCTTACCGACTATATCGACGAGCCAGAAAAGTGGCGGAGGTATGATCCAGACCTTTTTGACAGCCTGGAACGTTCCTTGAAAACCCGTGAAATTCGGAATGTACGAGAGGCTGAGACTATCGTAATCATTCCATCAGCAACGTTCTTCACCAAGCTGCTAACCGATAATCGAAACGACCGCCAACAGTATTTCGACGATGTCTTGGACAAGTTGGCCGATGTTGAACTGATCTTCTTTGACCCTGACAATGGTATTGAGGTCAAATCGGTACCGTATGGGAGAAAGAATTCGTCTAAGTATCTGTATTGGAGTGAACTGACCCGCACATTCAAGGGAGGACATTCGGTGCTAGTGTATCAACACTTCCCCCACGAAAAGCGCGACCCGTTCATTGTGAGAATAAGAAACGAAATCAGGTCTCATATTGACCCGTCAGAAATCTTTGTCTTTCGGACTTCCAACGTTGTTTTTTTCTTGCTTTCACAGTCAAAGCATCTGACACAGTTTCGCGAAAAGGCAAGATTAGTTGAGAGAACTTGGGAGACAATTAGTAACTTTGGGGACGTCCTTGACTAATTGTACTAATTAACCTTCAGTTTATCTTGTCAGCTTAGGATATAGACTTCAGTGTCAGTATATGTCCAATTATTCAAGGGCGTCCCCAAAACCATTCCGAAAAACCTTTTTTGTTCAGCCGAACATGGTGCTCCGGTCGAGGCTCCGGTATTGGATCGCCTCTGAGACATGATGCGCGGCGATCTTTTCGACCTGTTCCAGATCGGCAATGGTTCTTCCGATCCGCAGGATACGGTTATAGGCCCGGGCGGAAAGCCCTAGCTTATCGATAGCCGCTTCAAGGAGGCGGTGAGAATCCTGGTCAACAGTACAATATCTTTTGATCTGGCGGTTGTTCATCTGGGCATTGCAGTAAATCTTGGTTCGTTTCAACCTCTCCGATTGCGTTTCACGGGCCAGATTAATCGGCTTTTTGATATCGGCAGAGGTTGGAGCATCGTTTTGACTGGCAAGGTCCCTGTACGGAACAGCCGGCACCTCCACGTGGAGGTCTATGCGATCCATCAGCGGGCCAGAGATCTTGGACCTGTACCGATGAATCTTTGTGTATGTGCATGTACATTCATGGTTGGGGTCGGAGAAGTATCCGCAAGGGCAGGGATTCATAGCAGCTACCAGCATGAACCTGGCCGGATAGGTAATACTGGTAATGGCCCGTGCAATAGTCACGTGGCCATCTTCCATTGGTTGCCGTAGCACTTCAAGCACATTCTTCCTGAACTCCGGCAGTTCATCCAGGAAGAGCACGCCGTTGTGGGCCAAGCTTACTTCGCCAGGCCTTGGGATATGCCCCCCGCCAACGAGACCTGCGTCTGATATAGTATGATGTGGGGAACGAAAGGGCCGATTCGTGACCAGTGCCTGAGACTCGCTGAGCATGCCCAGTACGCTGTACACCTTGGTTGTTTCAATCGCCTCTTCAAAAGTGATAGGGGGCAAGATGGTTGCCAGGCGTTTCGCCAACATGGTCTTACCCGCCCCGGGCGGGCCAATCATAATGACGTTATGACCACCTGCTGCTGCAACCTCCAGGGCCCGCTTAACATGCTCCTGTCCCTTAACCTCGCAGAAATCGATCTCATCTGTTTGTGCTTTCTGGAAGATGGTTTGGACATCGACAGACTTTGGCTCTATGAGCCTCAGGCCGCACAGAAACTCTACTAACTCACCGAGTGTGGGAACAGAGAGGACTTCTATTCCATCTACCACAGCAGCTTCACGGGCATTCTGTGTCGGGAGAATCATACCCCGACAGCCAGAATCTCTGGCCAACAAGGCGACAGGGAGGGCGCCGCGCACGGGTTTAATGCGTCCGTCAAGAGAGAGTTCACCCCGGATCAAGTACTCGCTGAGTCGGCCTGGCGGTACGACCTCTGTAGCAGCTAAAATACCCAGTGCAATGGGGAGGTCAAAACCGGTTCCCTCCTTCTTGATGTCAGCCGGTGCCAGGTTGACCGTGATGCGATCGTCCGGGAACCTGTAGCCAGAATTGTTGATTGCAGATTTGACCCGGTCTTTACTTTCCTTTACAGCAGCCTCTGGCAGACCCACCGTGGTAAAGCTTGGCAGTCCCCGTCTAATATCAACCTCTACCTCCACAGTATAGGCATCAACCCCGAGGACAGCGCTGCTCAAAACCTTGGAAAGCAAGATAGACTCCCTTTATGACCTTCAATCCCCTTCAAGGCGTGGTATTAGGGAAGCGGTGTGTGGGACGCGGGTAGGTTCCCCTGAAGCGAGGACCTGGAAAGGCCCTGTCAAGGCGCAATCCATTTTGTAACATTTCGATTTTTCAGTATTTAGCAAAGACCCATTATAAAGGCAAGTATTTTGTGAATCGATATGAAAAGTGCGGCGGGCCGGAGATGAGAAACTTGTGTTGCAAAAAGGACACAAATCTCACATTGGGCGTGTATCTTTCTACACACAAGGGGTCGG
>JAUWXJ010000173.1 GCA_030616425.1 Desulfobacterales bacterium
CATGTCATCGACATTTTCGCTGGTGGCGGCATAGAGAAGCGGATTCTTAAAGGCAGAGACCTCAAGACCTGCCTTCATGGCATCCAAATTATCGGTCATCAGTATCAAACCAAATTCAGTCTCTGCAGCAATCTTTTTTGCCGCCGCGGCAAAGGCCGAGCTTTCTCCGCTGACATCTTTAAGGGCAACCAGCTCTGGCCTGAGGTTCAGCCCTACCCGTTCGTACTGAAGGGCATTCCACTCCTTCAATTTTTTGTCGAGGACCTTCGAATCTATATCAGAATTCACCATGGCCGCTATCCCAGTGGGGCTATAGAAGGTCTTTTCATGCCTGAACATCACGGTTTCACCACCGGTCTTAAAGGCCCTCACCCCGGCACCGATAGCAACAGGCCTGATGGGAGGGGCAGAGGCCTCAGCCAATTGTTCCCTGGCCTCATCAGATACATAGGGGCAGGAGTCCAGCTCAGCCTTTCCAGAGGCCAGATTCATGGCAAAGGCGAGGCATGTGGGATAGTCACATTCCTTACAGTTTGTTTTGGGCAACAACTTAAAAATTTGAATTCCAGTTAGTCCCATAATATACTCCTAACTATCACAAACTCTCGGTTTCATATCTCAGGTCAGGGGCGATCATGTGATGCCCCTGACTGCAACAAGCTATCCTGAAAAATCCACAAGATTAATCAACCCACAATGGGATCCATTTTCAAGGCGGGGTGATCTTTTTCCTGCAGAAAGGGGAGGATCTCTTCCTCAGTTATCCCAACGGTTTCGTCGGCGATCCGGTCAATCAAATCCGGCACACCCAGAGCTTCTCCCCGTTTAATGAGGCGCTCTTTTATTTCTTCCTTCAGGGATTTGGGCATCCACACCATCCTCAAGAGACTGCCATCACCGACGATGAATTTGCCCTGAGTGATGTTGTATTTTGAATGACCCACAAAACCGGGGGAAGATTGGCCGCCGCCCATGACACCGGCAAGGGTGGTGAATTTCATCCCCGAAGGGGTTTCCCCTGTATAGTCACGGTGGACCGTCATTACCCCATTACAGGTCGGCAGCACTGCCGCAATACACTCACAGCAGCCGCAGGTGGTCATGGGGTCAACCAACATACTGTAAAAGTTATAATGGCTTACGGACTGCCGGGATGCATTATATACAAAGTCATTCACTCCCTTCCACTGGCCCAGCTTAGGATCCAGGCATTCGCCTTTTTCCACAGGCTGGTTGGGGCCGGTCGGGTTGATCTCATAGGAGGCCTTGCAGTCCATCCAGTTGTAAGCCCCGCAGAGCCCTGTTCGCTCCGGGCTGACCATGCATACATGGCTGGGGGCAAAAGACTGACAGAGGGTGCAGGAATAGTAGGTCTCCACGGCCTCATCGGTCATCTTCTCAACACGATCGTCTCTCGCGTTGTACTCACCCTTTGCTCTTTTGGTCAATTTATCCACATCCTCCTCCTTCGTATAAAGGGTAACCTTTACCTTATCAAGGATGCTCCCAAAATCCTGATGGAACTTGGCATGGGTGATTACACCGATATCTTTCAAGCTAAATCCCTTTTCTATGGCCGGATCGCCAACGCGGATCCAGGCAATATCCCTCTGTCCGATGTGCATGATGCCCTGGGCATAGTTAATAAGATGATGAATCTGTCTTTCCAGGATTGGCTCGAAATCGGGTTGCATTTGGCGACCAGCAACCTGAACATAGATGCCAAGTGGCGGATTGTCACCTTTTTTCAGATCTTTCACATCTGGCCCCACGATTTCCACGGTGCCGTCTTCGATCTCATCCATCTCAGCCATCTTGCACAGCTCGGTGCACTGGGACTTGCCACCCCCCATCTCAAGGAAAAGGTCATCCTTGCGAACGCGCTCTCCCTCAAAGGCAGGGCCATAGGCCAGGGGGATATCTACCTTTGCAATGGTCACCTTGAGGCCTCTCACCTCGATGGATTTGGAGGGAATCTCATCGTGGGGAACGTTGGCCACCACGTGTTCATAGGTGCAGATTCCAGTGGGCAGAATCTCCGGGATATCCGTGTCGGCAATGGTGGGAAATCCCCAGTTAACGCATCCGGCGGCGTTAGCCGCCCACTCGGCGCCCACGTCACCAAGGGCGTTTACAAAGGCGAAGACCCGGTTTTTCTGGTACTCAAGCATTTTTTTGTAATCACCGGGTTGAATCCCACCAAATGCCATGCCGGCCCTGTTTGCAAAGCCCAAGGCAAACACGGCCGCTGATATATCCGGCCCGAAGGGGACAAGACGCGTGTTCCACCCGATCTGGACATCCTCCTCGATAAGCTGCTCTGTAAAGGTGGTGCCGTTTTGATTTGCAGCCATGAATACATAAATGGTCTTCAACTGATATTCTTCGGCCATCTTCTTGGCCGTGGCCGAATCAGGGGCAGATCCTACGATGGCCGCAAATCCTGGGGCCGTTCCGTCCACAAACTCTACCCCGCGCTTCCGCATGATTGCATCATCGGCAGCACCGAGCCAGATCTTTTCATTTTCAAGATCCGGATCTTCCATCTCGGGCTGGTAAAAATCCGGATCTTCCACATAGCGAATTGCCTCAGCGATCTCCTCTGCGAAAAGGGTGGCCATTCCTGCATCCAGTAAGGGCCCCAAATAGGGAAGACAGCAATCGTTCTTGACATGCGGGGGTAAGAGTTTCCGGGCAAATTCAAGAGGCTGTCTGGCGGAATCCAGATCTGTCACCTTCATCCCGGTCAATGAATAAATGATGGGCAGGTAATAAGCGGTATTGGGGAATTCCAACTTCTGACTACCACCATAGGTCTCCAGGGCACGTTTATATTTCCCTTCAGCCTTGGAAACGATATTATAAGCACCCTGGATTGCTGCAAATGCTACTAGTTTTGACATATCGTATTCTCCTCCCTTCTAAGAGGTATATCTTTGCACTTTCTCGGTTAATCATGCGGTCTCCAGCTTCTGCCGGTCTGCCATATCCATGAGGACCCTCTCCTGGGCCTTATCAATACCCAGGGCCTTTCGCTTCTTATCAATATGGGCGATCATCTTGTGGGCATGTTTAATGGGGTCCTCTTCCACGTCCCACATGCCGCCATATATGCCTTCCAGTTCCTTGAACAAATGGTTTTCAAAGACGGGTGCCCCGCTGACCGGCAGATGTCCGCCAAAAATAGTATACACACCAGAAGCAACAAAGTACTGCCCGATAGCTATGGCCTTTTCGCTCATCCACTCTGGAGCAGAACCGGCGGCAGGGAGCTCGTTGATGTCATTTCCCAGTCCCCCTGCCTTTACTACTTCTGTGGCTGCCATAAGGATCCGGCTATTATCTACGCAGGCCCCCATATGTAGTACCGGCGGGATACCCACTGTCTCGCAGACCTCCGCCAGACCAGGACCGCAATAGACCTTTGCTGACTCTGGGGTCAGAAGTCCCGCCTTGCCGCAGGTAATGGCGTTACACCCGGTTGTTAGAACGATCACGTCGTGTTTCAGCAATTCCTTGACAATCGTGAGGTGTCCCTCATCATGAACGGTCCTGGCGTTATTACAACCGACCACACCTGCAATACCCCTTATGCGACCGTTGATGATGTTGTCGTTCAATGGAGTGTATGAACCCCGGAAGGTTCCGCCCAGGTGATAATTAATAGCCTCGTAGCTAAAACCGGCAATCAGGCTTGAGGCATTATCCGGAATCATCACTTCCTTCTCCCTGTTCGGGAAGTTATCAATTGCCGTCTTCACTATCTTCTTTGCATCTTCAAATGCAGTATGTTCATCAAATTCGATGTGCACGGTATCTCCTGAGGCAATCTTCGCCCGTGGGTTGGTAGTGATAAGCTTGGTATGAAAACACTTGGCCACATTGGCCACGTTTTCCATAATGCACTGAACATCCACCACCATGGCTTCTACGGCCCCAGTTATGATGGCCAGCTCCTGCTGCAGATAGTTCCCTGCCAGGGGTACACCATGGCGCATCAGGATCTCATTGGCCGTACAGCAGATACCAGATAACTGAATACCATGTGCGCCTGCCTTTTTAGCCAATTCCTGCATTTCAGGCAGTTCGGAAGCAAGAACAATCATCTCTGAGAGGAGCGGCTCATGCCCGTGAATGACAATGTTGACCATATCCTCCTTGAGCACGCCCAGGTTGGCCTGGCTTTTGAGGGGATAGGGTGTGCCGAATAGGATATCCCGAAGGTCAGTGGCGATCATTGAGCCTCCCCAACCGTCGGCCAGAGCTGCCCGTGTGCATTGCTCTACCATGTTTTCATAATCCTGATCCACACCCATATGGGTCCGGTGCATGATTTCCACTATCTCCCGGTCTATCCCTCTGGGGATAACTCCAAGCTTTTTCCATAGCTCATAGCGAGGGGCAGGGGCCCTCTTGACCGTACAGATCTCCCCGGTCTGTTGCCCCCACTGGGCTAGTGCCTTTTCACCTAATTCCACAGCAACCTCGTCAATATCGCGGTCAAGGATTTCTCCGCCTTCACCTTCCACCGTGGTATCAACACCGTAATCGGGTGCAACCTCAAGCAGTTTGTTGGTGTCCTTGATTTTGTAGTCTTCTGTTTCTTTCCTGGCGGCCGCCAAGAATGTCTCAGCAATAGCACGCCCATGGTCCGAATGGGATGCAGAACCGGCCGCCACCATCCTGGCGAAATTTCGGGATGCAATGGTCTCTGGTGTTGCGCCGCAGAGACCCTTTCTCATATCTTCTCCCTCTATGCCGGACTTGGGTAGTGGCAACCTGCAAGGTCCTTGAGCACAATTCTTGCAGCATGTCCCCTGAATACCGATGTTACAGGGTTTCATGGTCTG
>JAUWXJ010000023.1 GCA_030616425.1 Desulfobacterales bacterium
GGCCTATCTGAGTGACCGCGACCGCAACAACACCATTGTGACCAACGGTTTTTCCAAGGGCTTTCGCATGTACACAAAGCGCATGGGCTTTGCCTTGCTTCCCGAATCACTCATCATGCCCATGCGCATCATCCAGCAGCACACCCTGCTGACTGCTGATCCGGTGAACCAATACGGGGCCATCGAAGCCCTGAAAACCGTGGACGCCGTCAAGGAGTTAAGGGACCTATACCGGCAACGGGCGGAATACACCTATGACGCGCTGCAGGGCACTGGTTGTGACCCCATCAAATCCGAAGGTGCCTTCTACATTGCCATAGAATGTGGGGATTGGATCAAAAAGTACGGCATGGAGTCTTCCAAGGATCTGGCTCTGGACATAGTCAACAAGGTCTACGTGGCAACCGTACCGGGCACTGACTTCGGCATGCCCACCTACCTGCGCTTGAGCTTCTGCAATTCGCGCCACAATGAAGCTATCGACCGCCTAAGGGACTACTTCACCTCGTAAGGCAGGCCTCTCCATGCGCATCCAGTGTTTGAGCATCAATTCCGAAGACAACCTCTCGGGCGTGCCCAAATGGGAGTACTCCCTGGCCTTTGCCTTCCTGCAGGCCTACTACATGCACTCCCCGTACTACGATACAACCGAGTTCATCCCCGCTGTCTACTATGAGGGAAGCTCGACCGACAGCATCGTTAGGGATGTGCTCGAGCAGCATCCGGATCTGCTGGCCATCTCGTCATACATCTGGAACATCGAGAAGGTCGAGAAAATTGTCGAATCCCTGCGCCAGGCCGCAAGTGGCATGGCCATTATCCTTGGGGGGCCCGAATTCGGTTCAGGTGGGGAGGCCTTCCTGGCGAACCACCCGAACGCAACGGCCCTGGTGGTGGGAGAAGGGGAGATCACCTTTCGGGCATTTCTGGACTGCATGCACGAGTCCCGTATGGACGATACAAGCTTGGGTTCCATCAAGGGACTCGTCTTCCGGTCTCAGGCCGGCGAGGTGAGAACCAACGAACCTCGGCCGGTGAACAAGTACCTGGACAGCATTCCTTCCCCCTATCTCACCGGCGTTGTGCCCGTGGACATGCTCAAGGGAAAGCTGGTTGCCATCGAGACCCAGAGGGGCTGCGTCAACGATTGCGGCTACTGCAATTATCAGAAAGGAACCAAGGGGTTGCGCTTCTTCGATTTGGACCGAGTTCTGAAGGAGTTGGAGCTGATTCTGACACAGGAGCCCAAGCAGCTTTACCTCATGGACCCTACCTTCAATTCCAACCCCAATCGGGTCAAGGCAATCCTTGAGTGCATCGTCAGGTGCAACAACAAAACCGTGCTCAATGCGGAAATGCTGCCCGACATCCTGAATCATGAGGTCATCTCCCTGTCCAAGAAGGCGGGCATGCGCACCGTGGAGGTGGGGATCCAGAGCCTGAACCCCGAAGCCATTCGCATCATGAAGCGGTACCGCAATGAGGAGAGGCTTTTTCAGAACATCCATTTGGCCGTGAAGGAAGGCCTCTACCTAATTCCTCAGATCATATATGGATTGCCGGGCGAGGACATGAAATCCTTTTTTGAGGGATTCGACAAGGTCTACGACCTGCCGACCCAGGAGTTCGACCTCCTACGCCTCCTGCTCCTGCCCCAAACCCGATATCGCTACGAAGCCTTGGAGCACGGCATTCGCTACAAAAAGACAGCTCCTTACGAAATCATCGAGAGCAAGACCTTCTCGGCCGAGGATATCAATCACCTTGAGAAATTCCGCAAGCTCGTGCTCGCCACCCAGCCCATGAAGCTCGAGGTGGCCCGGTTCGACAACGATCTCGGGCTCAAGCATCACGAGGTTTTCGAGGAAGCCATGGAGTTAATCAGCTGGGAGAACGAGGATTTCCAGTGGCCCATTCACACCTTGGCTGACAGGGACAACGCCATACAAGCCATTAATGTTTTCTACGACTTCTTCCTCCAGCGGATCGCCGGACATGATGACAAATTCCTGAGAAAGAAACTGAAAAAATCAAAGAAAAGGGCTCAGTTCATGCTCGCCGCCCGGTACATGACCCTGCCCAAGGAGTCGTGACTGGCTCGCGTCGCCAACCCCAAACCCCTTGTCCGGTCCGGAACATGCTCAGGCTCGGGAATCTCTTTCCGGCTCGCAGGAACAGCCGCCACGAGACCTTTGAAATAATGCAACACACCTCCGATTTTAGGGTTTAAGTTAAATTTTGATGGAAAATATCAGTTTGGAGCTTATTAAGTCATCTTGAAACCGATCAAAATATCACAAAGGAGGCAAATTTTATATCCCAACCGGGCTGTATTTTTATTGATTTGCCCGTTTTCTGAGATCTGGGCGCACTTCTCCTATGAGACTATGTAAACCCCGAAGTTGCCCAAGTTATGAAGAACATCGTCCCACAAGGTCTCTCGGAATTTGAGGAGATTTAATAAGTCGGAGGTAATTGGGTTCGAGAGCGTGGCCGAGGAGAGTTTGATCTACGGTGTAGGTGAAATTGGAATCGGACAGGAAAAAGTCTGAGGATTTAGATAGAGGTATGGTGTGTGAGAGGATTGAGAAATATGGCAAGATACAAGCCGGATGCCCTGCTTACCGAGGACGATGCAAGGGATGTTTTGAACCGCAACAGCGAGCGCATTCCCCGCAGCTTGCTGCGGGGTTAGCGAGCGAATATAAAAATGGTTAACTTCCTTACGGTCGAAGATTCCCTGCAGGTTCTGCCTGACGGCAGTGCTTCGCGGGCTGCAGGGTTCTTCAATCTGGCTGAAAGGCTAATAAAAGTTATGTCGGAGAAGCAGTTATGAAGAAACAGAGAATGTGACCTGGGTTGAGCGGTTCAACGTTCACGGTTTCCGGTTGAAGAGCCCTAGCTGGCTGTTAGCAAAAGGATGACGCGTCAATAAAGAAAGTTCACCGTTCAAAGTTCATAGGTTCAAAGGTTGTCAACCCTGAACCCTGAACCCTGAACCCTTGTAAAGTAGATTATAACCTTTGAACCGTGAACCCCTGGCCCAGACCGGGACTACCGGCTTGGTAGCTTAGACTAAGCTGAAGCGCCAGGGCGGGCCTGAACCTGGAACCGATCACTTTAGTTGAAAGATGTGCTTGATATTGCATGAAACCTAAGGAAATCATTTCTAATATATTTAATTTGACCAGGGACAATGGCAAGCTTTGCGCTGTTCTTTTTTCGGTTTTACTGGCAGGAGCAGTGTTCGAAGGTATTGGGATAGGAATTATTTTACCCCTGTTCGATTTCATCCAAAATAGCGACGCAGTTCATAAGTACAGAAATGTCTTGGCTTATGCTCATTTAGAACATGCAAATAGGAGTACTATAGTGCTGGTTTTGGGATTCGTGATTGCAGCGGTATTCCTGGCAAAAAACATTTTGGTTGTATTTAAGAAATGGTTAATGATCTATTTTCTCAATCGTGTAAGAATTCAGTGGCAGGGAAAGATTTTTGACAACTACTTGAGTAACCCCTATCAGTTTTTTGTTATCAATGACCATGGTATCCTTATCCAGAAGTTATTAGAGGAGACCAGAAATGCGGCAGCAGCAATAAAGTTAATCATTGAGGTCTGTTCAAGTCTTTTTATCGGACTATTTATATACATAGTGTTGCTTATTGCCTCTTACAAGACGACGATGCTTTTGACAGGCTTTACAGTACTAGTTGGTATCGTATCCTATTATCTCAGCAAAAAGAAGTTCTATTTGGCGGGAGTCAAGATAATGAAGTTAGATCAGATGTCATATTCTGTTGCATCACAGACAATAGCCGGCATACGGCAAGTGAAGGCTTTTGCTGTAGAGAAGTTTTTCAGTGAACTGTTTAGGAAAAAAATCAGCGGTCTTGTCAAGTTGAGAGTGAAGTACGCAACTTTAAATAGTTTGCCTCTGCCATGCTTAGAAACTTTTGTAGTGCTTGGAATTTCGACCTTTATTGTGGTTATTGCTTCTTCGGGAGATTTGAGCCGCTTCCAGAAGTTGATACCAGCCATGGCGGTTTTTGTGGCAGCCATATATAGGTTGATGCCGCTTGTATCCAATACGTCTTCGTATATAATGAGCATAGGTCAATACTTACCTTCAATAAACGTCGTCGCTGGACTGGTTCATGATCCCATTACTCCTAACAGCTCCCTGCCGCAGTTTACGAATGTCAGTGATGCCATTGACTTCGGAAAGGTATCGTTTGCCTATCCTGGGAGCGAGAAGAAGGTTTTAGATGAGGTTTCGGCTAATTTCAAAAAAGGGTCTTTTACTGCTATAGTAGGACCGTCAGGAGCAGGAAAATCAACCTTGGTAGAGCTGTTAATCAGATTTTATAGGCCGGTTGGCGGTGATGTGGCTGTTGATGGAAGGAACGTTGAAGATTATGATGTGTCATCCTGGCGTAAAAAGATTGGGTTTGTGAGTCAGGACACCTTCATATTCAATGGAACAATAAAAGAGAATATAGCTTTCGCAACTGATAATTTTGATTTAGAACGTATTGAGTCGGCTGCAAAGCTCGCAAACGCACATGAGTTCATTGTTGATTTACCCCATGGCTATGATACAGAAGTTGGGGAAAGGGGACTTAAGCTTTCCGGGGGACAAAGGCAGCGAATTGCGATTGCCAGGGCACTGTATCGAGACCCTGAGATCATGATATTCGATGAAGCGACAAGTTCGCTTGATACGAGATCTGAAAAAGAGGTTCAAGAAGCTATTGAAAACCTTGGCAAGAAAAAAACTCTTATTGTTATTGCACATCGTTTGTCAACGGTTGTTAATGCTGACAAGATCTATGTGCTACAAGATGGAAGGATCGTCGAAGAAGGGAGCCACCGTGCATTGCTTGAAAAGAGGGGAGTATACTGGGACCTATGTAAGGAGCAGGATCTATTGCTAGACACGACAGGCCCCCATAAGGATAGACGGGACCGGCCTTAGGCACGTGTCCCTACTTCTTCTTGAAAATCGAAGGTTTTGGTCATGAACGGAGAGCGGGCAATACAGATTTTTGATTGTACTATCCGTGACGGCGGATACGTAAATAACTGGCACTTTAGCAAAGAGATAGTCAGAGAGGTTTACAGGGCTCTTTCGAAAGCCGGTGTCGACTTTGTAGAGCTTGGCTTTAGAAGCACGGATAAATATTTCGATCCCCAGGAATACGGGCCCTGGAGGTTTTCCACTGAGGAGGATCTTCTGGAGGTCACAAGCAACATCCGCGGTGCAAAGATTGCCATTATGGGGGACTTTGGCAAGATCGACCTAGACGACCTGCCGACCAAGAAAAACTCCTGCATCGACTTGGTCCGCGTGGCCGTGCACAAAAACAAAGTCTTCAAGGCGATCGATCTTCTTGAAGATATCAAGGCTCGGGGATACCTCACCTCCCTTCAGTGCATGGGCTACAGTTGCTACACCGATGGGGAAAAACGTGATTTGATAGACGCACTCAAAAAGACGAACCTTGATTACGTCTATGTCGCGGACAGCTACGGATCTATCTTCCCCTTCCACATAAAAGAGCTTTTCGAGCCGTTTCTGGAACTCGGACAGATCAAGGTGGGCTTCCATCCCCACAACAACACCCAGATGGCCTTTGCCAACACGCTGGAGGCTATCCGTGTGGGGGTTGATATTGTGGACGCCTCCATTTACGGTATTGGGCGGGGCGCTGGAAACCTGCCCACAGAGATTTTGGTTTCCTATCTCCTTGTCCAGGGCGACGACAAATACAATGTCATTCCCGTGCTCAATTGCATTGAGCGGTACTTCTTGGATTTAATGAAGGAGAACCCTTGGGGTTACCAGCTTCCTTACATGATTTCCGGCATATTCAACTCTCATCCCAACTATTCCAAGGATCTTTTGAGGCGGAAGGAATACAGTATGGAAGACATCTGGAAAGCCCTGGAGTGTGTTCGTGAGCTAAATCCTGTGGGGTTCAACGGCAAGGTCGTTGATGACCTCATAATGCATGGTTTCATAATGACACCAAGCGATAAGAAGTTCCGCGTGTCGGCCCGGGACGCGGAGAGGGACGACTCCGTCCCGACTATGCCAGCATCATACGTCGACCGTCACCGAGACAGGGAGTTCCTTGTTCTGGCCAACGGCCCGACTCTCAAGGCGCATAAATCTGAAATCGATCTCTTTATCCAAAAGTACAATCCTGTAGTCCTTGGCGCAAATTTTTTGGACGGTCTCTACGTACCCGACTATCATGCCTTCAACAACAAGAAGCGGTTCATTTCATACGCGGATACGGTTAGCCTGGAGTCCAAATTTCTAATAGGTATTAATATTGCATCCGACATGATTGCTGATTACGTCACTCGGGACTATGAACTTCTGGTCTTCAGGGACATCTTGGATGCTGATTTCGATATTAAGGACGGTATAGTCATGACTAGTTGCCGGACTATTTCCGTGCTGCTCGTGGGAGTGGCCGTGGCCATGGGTGCCAAGCGGGTGTTTGTGGCAGGGATGGACGGATATCTGAACAAGAACTCGGTAAACGGCACGCTTTTTTATGAGGAGAAATTCGACCCCAGTGAGCATGAACTGAATGTGGAGCGCCACAGGTGGAATGAAAGGTTCCTCTACCAGATCGACGAGTACATAAGGAAAAACGGCGGTGAGGGTGTTCATATACTCACCCCTACGGGCCACTCCGCTTTTTACAAAAGTATAGGCAATTACATACCCCCTCGCGAGATGTTGCAAAATGGGTAGGTTCGGAGAGCTAAGAGATATCCTGGACAAAGGGAGGTATTTCAAGGTCGTCTGTGGCGCTGGCAACGAAGATCCGGAGGAAGTGTACTGTTTGAGTTTGGTCTATACGCTCGCTGGAGCGCTTGGAATCGATGTCTCGGCCAACGTGGACGTGGTCCGTGCCAGCATGCGTGGCATTGACAGAGCATACGAAATCGCTCCATTGCTTGGGGCTGAAATCAAAACAAGGCCTTTTGTCAATGTGAGCGTGGGGCTCAAAGGTGATCCTCACGTTCGCAAGGCGCGCATCATTGAGGAACATTGCACAAATTGCGGCATCTGTGTCGAGCAGTGTGAACAAAGGGCTATTGAGGAAGCCCCAATTCTGGTCATTGCCCACCGGTGTATCGGTTGCGGTGAGTGTGCTGAGGTTTGCGAGTTCGAGGCTGTGGAGTTTTACACCAACAAAGTGTACTTCTACGACATTTTGCCCAAGTGCATCGAGTCTGGGGCCGAGAACTTGGAGTTGCACGCGATAATTGCCGACGACGAAGCAGTCATGCGCGATTGGAAGATTGTAGCGGATACCTTGCCGGACCAGTTCATCAGCATGTGTTTGGATCGTTCACAGCTTTCTGACACCCGCCTGATCGGGCGTATAAGGCAGGCGAGGGAGATTGCTGGAGATCGGCTGATCATTCAAGCTGACGGTGCGCCCATGAGCGGGGGCTCCGACGACTTCAACACCACTTTACAGGCCATGGCTACAGCGGATGTGGTCCTGAAAGGAGGTATTCCCCTGAAGGTTTTGCTCTCTGGCGGCACTAACAGCAAAACCGGTGAACTGGCAAAGCTCTGCGGGCTGACAGTCAACGGTATTTCAGTCGGCACCTACGCGAGAAAATTGGTGAGGGAGGAGATTTCTTCCCCTAGCTTTGAGTCAGACATGGACGTCATTGCAAGGGCCATGAACAAAGCCAAGTGGCTTGTGTACGAGAATCTAAAGCATATCACACGGGACTAGTATGGCAGCGGATATCCGGGTTAATAATAAGGTAATTTCAAACGTTGAACTTGCCGTCTTCGACAAGGACGGAACACTTATCGACGTTCACGTCTACTGGGCCAACATGGTCAGGTTCAGGGCGGAGATCATCTGCGAACGCTTGGGCCTGGGCCGGGCCGAGAAGGAAGGGACCATGGACAGCATGGGCGTGGACGTGGAACGAATGCGCATCAAACCCGTGGGCCCGGTAGGCCTCAAGAAAAGGGAGATCGTGCTGCAGGCGGGCTTGGACTATCTCATGTCCATCGGCCTTCCTGACCAGGCCGACGTTTTTCGGGAGGCCTTTGAAGAGGTTGACGAAGTCTCGCTCCGTCAGTTCGACAAAATTATTCGGCCAATTGACGGGCTCTACCCACTGGTGGAGGGGCTGAAGGCGAACGGCTGCAAGATTGCCCTGGCGACCACCGACAGGAGCGACAGGGCTGCGCTGGCCATGAAACATCTGGGAATTTCGGACGCCATGGACTTTATTGCCGGAGCGGACATGATCAAAAACCCCAAGCCGGCGCGTGGAATCATCGACCTGATTTCCGAGAGGCTTGGCGTCCCAGTGGACCGTTCCGTGATGGTGGGCGACTCAGCCTTGGACGTGCAGACAGGCCTAAATGCCGGGTGCCTGGCCTCCATTGGCGTCGAAAGCGGACTCACTCCACGTGAGGAGCTTTTGGCACTCACCCCCTATGTTGTTTCGGACATTTCCTGCATAACCGTCAGACTGTGAGACAGGTGAAGCCATGAACAGAGCAATCTCACTCAAGCAAAGACTGAAGCGTGGCGACGTAGTATTTGGGCCGTGGAGCGTGATCTCGTCCGGGGCAGTGATGAACATTGTTTCCTCAGCCGGTTTCGACTTCGTCATTATCGATCTCGAACACGGGCCGACATCCTTCGAAACCGCCGAGGAGATGGTCCGGGCCGCGCAATCGGAAGGAGCAAGCCCCATCATTCGCCTGGGCCATATCAGCGAAGAGCATATCCTAAAGTCTCTGGATATCGGCGCGGACGGCGTACTCACGGCTCATGTGGAGACGGCCGGCGACGCCCTCGAAGTGGTGGCATTGTCTAAATACCACCCCTTGGGCAGGCGAGGCTTTTCGCCCTACACCCGCGCAGGGGGCTACTCGGGCGGCGACATAACGGAGCACGCCAAACAGCAGAACGAGGAGACCCTCGTTGGCGTCATTTTGGAGGGCAAAAAGGGCATCGAAGCCCTTGACGCTGTTCTGAAGACCGAACATCTGGATCTGGTTTATATCGGTGCGTACGACCTTTCCCAGGCGCTGGGCATGCCCGGTGAGGTTGGCCACCCGAAGATCAGGAAGTATATGGAGAAATGTGTACGCAGGATACACGATGCCGGGATCGCGGCCGGAGGGTACGTGGCCAAAAATGCGGACGACATGGCTTGGATGGTGGACATAGGCATGCAGTTTGTTACCTACTTGCCCGACTGCACAGCGCTGTATACCGCCTTGCGGGCCGCGGTGGAGGATTTTCAGAAGATTGTGAAATAGCAAAGAGCCGGGTGTGTATGAAAGTCGTTGGAATAATTCCCGCAAGGCTTCAGTCGAGCAGATTGCCAGAAAAGGCCCTGGCAGATATCATGGGCCTGCCGATGGTCGTTCACACGTGTAAACGGGCGCAACTCGCAAGAAAGCTGGACGAGGTATATCTGGCCACTGACAGCGAACGAATCAGAGATGTTGCTGAGGCTAACGGTATCAAGGTAATTATGACCGATCCTAATCACTCTACCGGCTCGGACAGGATAGCAGAAGCTGTGCAACATGTGAGGTCGGATATCGTGGTTAATGTGCAGGGGGACGAGCCGCTTGTTGACCCCGAACACATCGACCAAATTGTGACAGCCATGATTGATGATTCATTAGTCAAAGTAGCTTTGGGCGTAACCGAGTATGACAAAAAGAACAGGCCATCAGACATCAAGGCAGTTTTGGATCTTCAAAGCAACGTCCTGTATTGTTCAAGGGCCGATCTGCCGAGCGAGGCCCGCAGCCCGGTTAATACCCTTCTCAAGATGTGTTTCATCGTCGCCTTCCGCACCCCGTTTCTGTTGGAGTACGCATCATGGAGGCCGACTCCTCTAGAGAGGATTGAGTACAACGAGTACTTGCGAATCTTGGAACACGGGGAAAAGATTCGGGCTGTAAAGATCGATGAAGCTAAGATAAGCGTGGATACTCACAAGGACCTGGAAATCGTCCGGGAAATCATGAAGAAGGATACTATCCGCTTCAAGTACCTGGAATAGCCAAGGAATACAATGAAGTCTATATTGGTTTTCGACGAGTATGTTGACCTCGAGCAGAATCCCTCATTTCCGAATGGCAGTGTCGACCTGTTCCCTTTGACAGGCGACTTCTCCGTGATTGGCCGGGTCAAGGAGGCAATTGAGGCTGGAGGGGGAGGGCCGGTGCGGTTGCTTGACTCGGCCAGGCTCGTCGATGAAGAGGTGTCGCTTCTGAGAACCCGTGTGTGCGGATGGTCGGCAGAAATCGGTGAGACCAAGGTGTTTGCCAGGACTATCAAAGAATGGTTTCTCGTTCCTCAGTCCAGGGTAAGTACCTGGTGGTTCAGCCTCCTTTCCGAGAAGAATACCTTCAAGACGAATGCATTTTTCAATTTAGCCCGCGTCAATGCTTTGAAGAAAGTCGTTGCATCGAATGGATATCAACAGTTGTTTCTATCTGTACTCGACACGAATTTTGAGAAGGCACTCAGGCGTGTGGCCTCCACGGGTGGGGTGCAGGAGAAGGCCGTTCCGGGTAGGCTACCCACAGGAAGAAAGGAGTTGATCAAGTATGTCCTGGAACGGATCGGGTTATTGGGCGAACTTTTTTTCGGTCTCTTCATCTTTATCCGCTTCTTTGTGCAGCGTTTCCAGGCAACGCGTAGGCTTGAGCCCCTAGCAAAGCGCATGCCTGATTCAAATTCCTGCCTTTTTGTTAGCTATTTTCCCTCGGCGGACCCTAAGGCATCTGACAAAGGGGAGTTCAAGAGCAAGTATTACGCTCCGATCCAGGAGAAGCTAGTAGGGTGGAACAGAAACCCTGCCTGGCTGCTCATGCACGTAAGCATGTCCGGGAAATCCTTCCGGCACTCCCTTGGCTTAGCTCAAGCCTTCATACGAAACGGCGAAAGGATGTATTTTCTTCCGGAATTCCTAACTATTCGAGACTTTTTGTTTTGCCTGATTTTTTGGATGAGACAGGTGGTGCTATGCTCTTTTTTGTACTTTTTTTCGAAGAGGAGTCTTTTTCGAGACCCTATGTCGGATGAAAGCGCTCCGATTTTGAGGAGCCTTTGGTTCAAGTCCTTCTGTGGGACCCCGGGCGCTGAGGGGATTCTCTATTACAATGCTTTTAGGGGTGTATTCGCAACCCTGCTTAATATTACGGATGTGGTCTACTTTATGGAAATGCACGCCTGGGAAAAGGCATTGAATGCAGCGGCGCGAATCGAAAACACCGAGGCCCGCACTATTGGATTTCAGCATACGGCAATGTCATCTAACTACTTCCACTTTTTTTACGATCCTGCAGAGACCGGACGTCCTGGAAAGGATACAGACCTCCCTCTCCCGGATGTCATGGCGATTACCGGAGAGCACACTAAATCACTTCTTGCCGGGTGCGGCTACCCTAACATAGCAATGGTCGAATCCGTCCGGCATCTCTATGTCAATAAGCTAGTGTCTGGCAAGCTGGGACCAAAACCGGTAAAACCGGTACTTCTTGTAGCAGGTTCCATCAGTGAAATAGAAAACAGGTCGCTGGCAGCCTTCATCTACCAAGCATTCCCTGGGCCGGAAGCCTTTGAGATCTGGTTTAAAGCCCATCCCATGGCCCCGTTTGAGTCCGCGTTCAAAGCACTTGGAATTGATACCTCTGAGACTGGGTATGTAATCCGTGGGGGGAGCATTGCAGACGCCTTGGCGGTGTCGAGTGCAGTCTTCGTTCCTACCAGCACCGTGTCCATCGAGGCCCTTGCCTTTGAATGTGAGGTGATCATACCGGTGTTGCCGGATAGCATGCTTATGAATCCCCTCTCCGACTATGAGGACTTCTATCACAAGATCACCAAGCCATGTGATTTGAAAAAGACGGTCGAGGCAATTCTGTTCGAAAGCAACACAAAAAACGTATCCAGCTATAAGAGTTTTGTTGAGGAGTTCTGGTTCACGGACCCGAATCTACCCAAATGGGGGGCTTTGCTCTCTAACAGTCATGCATCATCGGTTTCTGCTCGCACCTGATTTTTGGGTTTGATTACAGCTTCGATAGTTTCAATTCCTATGTTGTGTTGTTTTTACAGAGCAGGCTCGATTTTCGAAAGTCCAGATTCACCGGAAGAAGGTATCAAAGACCACGCCCTTTTGCTGATTTTCCACGTTGTGCTATCTATTCTTCCCGCAGAGTATTCAATATACTTCCATATGTTGATAGGGAAGTGTTGATGAAAGAGTATGCAGAGATCGGAAGGAGCCTACAACTGGTTTCAAAACCCTCTTTGCGAGCCAATTTTGTCCATTTTGTCAAGAAGTCCTTAGCGCAGCGCAGTGTGAAAATTGGAACTTTTTGAGGGTGTTAGCCCGATTTTTCCAATTTTAGCGGAGCAAGCTTAGAACTTCTCAAAATGGACAAACCGGCGAGAAAAGAGGTTTTGAAACCGCCTCTAAGGTGTTCTGCTCAATTGAGGTAGAGAAATATGAAAAAGATCCTTATCACCGGGACCACTGGTATGGTTGGTCACTATATTGACCATGCCGACTGGCACTTGGACGTTGTAAAGACTACAAGATCTGATTTTGATATAAGGGACCTTGATCAGGTGGATTCCTACTTTGATCGGATGGACTTTGAGGTAGACATCATCATTCACCTATCTGCTGAAACAGATGTGGACAAGTGTGAACAAGATTTCGATCACGCGTTCATGGTGAATACGATTGGGACACAAAACATGGTCTATCAGGCCTTAAAGTTTAATGTGCCTTTGCTTTATACCAGTACGGTGGGTATATTTGGAGGCGATGGAAGTCTTGGTCCGTTTAACGAGTTCTCCCCACCTTGTCCTGCAAACAAATATGGCCTTTCCAAGCTACATGGAGAACAGATTATTAAGAATCATATCTCAAGATATTTTATAGTAAGGCCTGGCTGGATGATGGGTGGTGTTGATAAAGATAAGAAATTTGTCATGAAAATTGTCAAACAGATTCAAGCAGGCAAAAAAGAGATATTTGGCATAGATGAAATCATTGGAAGTCCTACCTATGCAAGGGAACTCATCCAAAATATTAGTCAAATTATCAAGACTCAGCTGTGGGGGACGTATCATTGCACGAACATCGGAAAGATGAGCCGCTATGATATGGCTGAGATGATTTGCGAACATTTTAACCCATCAATCAAGGTAATTCCGGTTAAGTCAGACTATTTTGATTTGCCTGCGCCTAGGGCGGTTTCTGAATACTCAGAGAATAAAATGTTGGGCATAAGAAATCTGAATTTCATGTCATCTTCTGAAGACGCTTTGAAAACCTATTTGGATGAAATTTCAAGAGAGCTATAAGATCAATCACGAAGGCACCCCGGTACGATGGTTCCCACCTACGGGGCAGGCGCAGACTAGCGCAGACCCCCGTTAAATAGTTCCACATTGAACAGGGCAGGCACTTTGTCCGGGTTAGGGTTTGGGGAATGGAAAAGACTCTTAAGGTTTTGAACGAGCTGGAGAAAAAGGGGCTGGTTGAACGGTATGTCATAGGGGGCGGAATTGGAGTTCTTTACTATGCAGAGCCCGTTCTCACCTATGACGTAGATGTCTTCTGCATCCTGCCTGCAGAGAGAGAAGGATTCATCACCCTTTCCCCGCTCTATGAGTATTTGCGAAAGAAGGGTTACAGAGCACACGGAGAACATATGGTCATAGAAGGGGTGCCGGTCCAGTTCATTCCTGCATACAATAAGCTTGTGGAGGAAGCTGTTGGTGACGCAGTCGAGGTAAAGTATAAGCGCGTCAAAACTAGAATAGTTCGCGCAGAACATCTGCTGGCGATTATGCTACAAACATACAGAGCGAAGGACAGGGAGAGAATGCTCCTGCTTCTCGATGAAGCACACATAGATATGCCTTACTTGGGAAAGATTCTGGAACGCCACGGACTGGAAAAAAAGTGGCGTGAGTTCAGGAGGCGGTACGATGAAGAATAAGAGCAGGGCATGGGAAGGTGTCGAGAAGATGAGCCGAGCGAAAATGGAAAGACGCAAGCAATTGGCAAAACTTCCTTTTGACAAGAAAATCGCTATCCTTCTGCATTTACAGAATATAGCAAGAGGGATAGGTATGGCTTCCGGAAGAAGATGTCACGAGGTCTGGAGATGCGGCGAAGAGGAGAACCCCCCAAGTTCATAGGTGTATAGATGTGCTTAGTTACTGTTTTAATGCCGGTTTATAATGGCGAGAGTTTTCTGGTCCAGGCCATTGAGAGTGTCCTGAATCAAACATTTGCCGATTTTGAATTTCTCATAATCGACGATGGTAGCCAGGACAGGTCTTCGGAAATTATAATGTCATTTGGGGATCATAGGATAGAACATATTCATAATGGGAATAACTTAGGCCAGACAAAAACTTTAAATAAGGGCTTGGGTATAATTGCCACAAAATACGTCGCGCGAATAGATCAAGATGATATATCTGCTCCCACACGCCTTGAATATCAGGTGCGCTACTTGGAATCAAATGCCGATGTAGCTGTACTTGGCTCGTGGTTTCATGTCATAGATGACACGGGTAACATCTTGTACGATTTCTGCCCCCCTATTTCACACAGAGGTATCATTAATTGCTTCGTGACATATAATCCGTTTGCTCACTCATCACTGTGTATGCGTACGAATGTTGTCAGAGACCACGGTTGTTATCCTGAGGACTACAAGTTAGGACAGGATTTGGGCCTCCTTATCAAGATTGCTCGGCACCACAAAATCTCTATCTTAGACGAGGTACTGGTTTCTGTCCGGTCTCATGATCGGCAGACGATTCACAGCGTATCATCGCAGTTGCAAAAGAGCATGGAGGTCATTCGCTCCACGAAAATGGCACTGAGATCTTTTGAGTATGATGGAGTTCATAAAGTAACAGGTTATTTGACTATCCTGGCGTATCAAACTCAAATATTGGCTATACGACTCGGTCTATTTCCGGCTTTTCACTGGCTGATAAGCGGTGTCAAGAATTACTTGTTTCACAGCAAGCGAGCCCCTCTAAGAATCGTGAAACCGTGGCGTAATATCCGCCACAACAACCGCAGATAGAAACCAGAAAAGCATAGCCGTGTCGTCAATAAAGAAGTCATCGAACATGTTTCTGAAAACGACTGCCACGATCATCAACAACAGGGCGCTGGGTGAGTCGGTTCATACAAAAAGGGCCTTGAGGCAGCTATAGGTGCGACTTTTGTGGGTAGCTTTCGATATTATCGTTAGGGCTGTGACTATAATTGTTGTTGGGAAATGGATACCCGGAGACAAAAACAGGTAGGGAAGAGAAAAGGCTGGGAGGCTTCTTTTAGCTCAGGGTTTGACTTCGTGTCCGAGGCTAATCAATGGTTAAAGACTGTCCAGAGGATATGTGGATATGGGCCAGGGTTGTGTTTTTCCTACGTATTGGGCAAATTTAGGTATCATAAGGGGCTCCGGGCAGCGGTGGTCACAACTTAGCCAAGAATTCCTTGAACAACTTATAAATGTCTTTCCGATGGCCCACGTAATGGATCTGAACGATATGGCTTTGATGATCAATGTTATAAATAACGCGAAATCTTTTCGTCCCAAGTGAGTAGTAGCCAGAAAGCTCTTTTTCAAGAGCCTTGCCCTGGAGAGGGTTTTCCTTAAGTTTTTGAATGCCGGCTTTGACGATCGGTTTTATGTGAGGATGGAGAGACCTAATCTGGTCCCGGGAAGTCTGGGAATACATGAGGCGATAGGGCATTAATCTCCCCAGACCTCCTCGTCAGTGAAAACCTTGCCTGACTTAAAATCTTTTGTTGATTGCTCCAAAGCCCGCATAATTTCTTTGTCTCCTAATATTTCAATGGTCTCCAGGAGGGCTTCGTAGCGAGCCGGGGTCATCATAACGCCCACTGGTTCGCCATTTCTGGTGAGGGCAATGGTGGCATCTTCTTCTTCCATGCGCTTAAGAATATCGAGAAGATGCCTCTTTACCTTGGTAACCGGCAAAATTTGCTGAAAATCTTCCATTACATCTCCTTGTTGAAAATTTTTATGACCACTATAGTTTACAAAAACTGACATGTCAAGAAGGAATTAGAAATTCCAACCATGATTGAGGGATATCGGAAAGTAAGGAGTAGGGACTAGGGAGTAAGCAGAAAATTAGTGCATAGTGCTTCCCTATTCAGGAAGTCGGGATACTATCGGTAGTGCCGCTGAGTCTCTGCTTTTCTGTAACCCCTAAAACAACCCCAGCCAGAAACCAGAAAAGCATAGCTGTGTCGTCAATAAAGAAGTCATCGAACATGTTTCTGAAAATAACTGCCACGATCATCAACAACAGGGCGCTTGCCAGGAAGTGTGGGAGCTGTCCTAGCGGTGACCTCTGGTAGCCGCGCCAGCCCAGCCAAAGCAGGCGAGACAGGAGAAAAAGGAAAGCCAAGAGTCCCAGAAGGCCCAATTCCAGACCCAGATTCAGAAACGTGTTATGTGCATGCCAGTATAGGCCGGTCTCTTTACGTTTATAGTAATCGTATTTATTGTAAGGGCTGCGCCTGCCAAAACCGGCTCCTATCATGGGGTTGTCCACAAGATATCCCAGGGAGACACGCCAGGTGGTAAAGCGCCTGCCGATGGTTTTTTCAGGATCAAGGATTAGTTGGCTCAGACTGTGCAAATTCTTCTCTTCATGGACAAGGGTTTGGGTAGGGGTCAGGTAAAGCCCACTCCCTACAGCGATCAGAAAAATAGCCAGGCAGATACCCCTAATCCAAATCTTTCTGGGAATCAAACAGATAGCGGCAGCAACCATCATAAGAAATGCCACCCATGCCCCTCGCTGAAAGGTGATGTAAAGGGAAAACAGATTTGCTGTTGCCAGTATAATGACCAGCGCCTGTACCCACCATTTCCTCCACTCCACTACTAGCCATAACAAGAATGGAAAGACAGTAATCAAGTAGGTTGAATAGGTCCCGCCACCCGAATGGAGTGAAGCCCACCCAGATCGAAACTCCTCGCTAGCTTCAGGCCGTGTGATCAAGCTACTCCCCTGGCTTATAAACTCGGCGATTCCCACCGAAACCATTATTAGGTTACCTGCAGTAATCCCCAAGAGTATTGCCTTGGCCCGTTTCTCTGTTGTGACGAACTGGACTACGAGCAAGAAGAGCAAAAAGTTCTTAAGATACTCCCCGCGGAACTGATTCAATGAGTAGCCAAGATCGACCGCTGTGAAGAGAGAAAGGACGACAAGGGCTCCATAAATAATCCACGCAGCCTCAAGTCGTGTGGTCCTTGGACGCCAGTGGCGGGTCAGGATCGCTTTGATCAGCCAGCACAGAAAGACAATCCCTATGCTGATATCCCTGACAGCCGAGATACTTGCTACAGGCAGGGATACTACCAGGATGATCAAGAATCCCAGGGCGATCTGATCCAATCGAAAGGCCCATTTTTCCCGATTCAAGAGGATGACCATGAATCACCATCTTGCAAGAAAACTTTCATATACCTTCGCGAAGGATATCCCATGACAAGTTGGCCTAAAGAAAAT
>JAUWXJ010000013.1 GCA_030616425.1 Desulfobacterales bacterium
GATGTCATCAATTTCCTGCCACATTGCGCGCGTCTTTTGGCGCAAGCTTTCCCCAGCCATCTGCAAGCGAGAGATCAGCCGATTCCTTTGCGGACCAACAAGGTGCTGCACACACCCCTTAATCTCAGAGAAATGCGCGTCCACTTCTAGCAGACAGTCTTGACAATCGTAGTCTTCGAAGAGCGCTTTGTATTTGTGACTCCACCCCGTCCCGATGCAAGGCACAGCCTGGGATAGCGCTCCCGCCAGGGCATGAAAGCGTGAAGCGATGACGAGTTCAGCATTTCCGAGCATTGCTTTCAGAACCCGCGGGTCCGTATGGCTCACAACAGGGAGGGGAGAAGGAAGTCTTTGGTTTAACATCTGTGCAACCGCCACATCTTCACAAGCTTCATGCAAGAGGATAGTCGGCTCAATTCCACACTCACGACAAGCCACAGTACAGCGATGGAGAAACTGGGGATAGATAGCGTCCTCAGTGGTAGTCATGTCGAGCATTCGAGCGTTCGGGACGATCAGTGCACGCAGGTCGACGCTTTCTGATTCTGGGACGAACGAAGCCGGCACTAGGTTCGTAAAGTCCGGGCACATGCGTATCCGCTCAGAGTCACCAGTGGCCTCCACTGCAGCAGAGTAAGACTCTGGATCGCGTGCATAAACCAAGTCAACGTACTCAACCAGTTTTCGGAAGGCCACAGCGATGCGTTTGCCTTTGAAAGGACCGAGCGCCTGAGGAAGCAGGACGATCGGAATACGCTTACGATGCCAGCCGCCCGCTCTTGCCACCATGCGCTCGGTTGGGTAAGCACCATGCTGATCACCGAAAGCAAATCCAGATGCATCCAGCACGGCGTCAACGTCACTGTTCATGGTTATCCCGTAAATCCGCTGACAAGATTTCGGCATCAAAGCAAGTGCCAGCCGACTAAGCCCCCAACGTCCCTCAACTGCTTTGGTCAGAAGGCCGTGTGTCGCTCTCTGACCCCAGGTACCGAACCACCGCGTAACAACGAATCTGGCACTGGGAACTCTATCCAGCACATGATCCTTGATCGCCAGCAACATCAGTTGCGAACCCATGTTATCGGCAAAGCAACCACTGATCTCAACTAACACAATCACTCCTCGAAAGCTTTGAAATTCTCATAGCAGGCGTAAAGTCTCTTCCGAATGGGCAATTTTTATTGAAAATTGTCATTCGGTAAACTTTTTTCTTTTATTAACTCATTTAGTTGCCCTATAGGGGATTTTCCTTATGGTTGGTATGCCCCTCCAGGATTTACTTTACGGGTCATAGACCCCACCCTACGAGTCGTGGACTTTTTAATGATCGGGCATACCTCGCCCACTTATTTATGTCATTACCAGTAACTTAGATCCCCGAAATAGATTAAATGCCATCCCAGTGAAATATGCCTTGCATTTCATGGTGCAAGCATTGCACGGGACTGGTCTGCCTGTCCATGGTATCTACTTTATGAAACAAGCCAACATTGCCTTTTCCAAAGCATTTTAGCCAACTTCTTAGTTCAGGCCATCATTCCCAAATGATACTTTTTTCGAATTTGAAAGATTTTTTTCGACAAACTACAAACAGTGGCCATTTTCACCCGTGTTATGCAAAGGTCTCCAATGGTCGGTCCTCTTTGCCATGAACCATAAGGGTAGCCTCTAAGTTTGCTTCACTTGCAAAACGTATAAAACTGGCAAGCAATGGAAGATACCTATCGGCTTCCTTTTTGCTATTTGCCTTTTCGATCATACGTTGGTGTGGCACAATACAAACACGTCGGCTTTTATCTGTTCCAAATGACAATTTCGGCTTTACCAGATTTGTGAAGTCAGGCGCTGGCCTGACGCGGTTGTCATGGCCTATGATATCTTGGATGTCTTGCAAAGAAATGCTATCACGGGCATATATAAGATCACTGTATCGAACAATTCTAGAGAACGCATCGCGGATTGCAGGTTTCTCAAACAGACCTAATGCTTGGGGCAGCAATATAACTTTTTGGCCTGATCGCTTAGCGTCAGCTACTTGATCTGCAAAACGTTTGGCACGTTCGGTAGGGTGTTGGTCTCCAAATGCAAAACCCGATGCATCAAGAAGCGCATAAATCTCTCTTTCATTGATTATCCCCATAGTACGCATAAAGCTTCTTGGGGATAGCTTCAACGATATGAGAGATCGGCCAAACTTTTTGATTCGAGGATTGTACCACAAGCCATATTTGGCTCGATCCTCATATTTTCCAAAGCCGGCATCTACAGCGAGCCGAACATTTGGGTGATGGTCTTTAAAATGCTCCCGGATAGCCACCATCATAAGTTCAGCGCCTTTGTTCCAGGTACTGGTACCCGATACTTCAATGAACATAAATCGGTCCTTCAGATTTGTTTGGGCCAACCCAGCCATCGATGGGTGCGCCGCAGAATGGCGCGCTTGATTCGACGGCCTGTAGTTGGTCGGTAAAGCCTTTGGTATTGATCGATCAATAGCTGCATGCCCTCCTGAAAAATTTCAAACCGGCCAGCCTTTTTAGCCTGATCAAACAGTTCATGACTCTGTGAAGTCATTTGCATGCGCAGTTGGTAGATTTTTTTTCGCTTGGCATTGAGATGGCGCGAATTGGGCTTTACACGCTTGGGTGGATACCATTGTTGCTCTTTTTCCATCAGTTGTAGCCGGTAAGCCAAGCCCTCCCTGCGCTGCCTGAACCCACCCGCCTGGGATTCCACCACCCGTTCGGGGTTCAGGGGCTGGAAGACCACGCGTTTTTCGCGAATAGCATCCTTTACGAGTTGGGCGATTCCCGCTTGCCGAATGACGACCACACTGGTTCCTTGCCCATCGGGTAAGTACTCCGGTAGCCAAGCGTCACCCACAGAAATGTCGGCCGTTTCCGCCACAACATCATCACAGAAATTACAAGCGTGGTACTGAAAAAAGCCGTGATTGTAATTGGTGCCAAAGAGATTTTGTACAATGTCTGGCCCTTTGAGGGCGAGGGGGAGTTTGCTTTTCACCTCTACGCCCTTTTGATTGGCCCTTTTGCCCGGGATCTTTTTGCGGAAGTCAATATAAGACAATCCCCCAGGCGGAACCCCTAACTGCCATCCAATCATTTCGGCATAACTTTTGCTTTTAAGATGCCCACAGACCAGACCGATCGTGTACACGATGCGCTCTTTGAAAATGGGTTCAGCCACTGATAACAGGCGAATGGCTTTGATGAAACAGGGTATCCCTGTTATGGCATATCTGCCAGGGTTCTTCCGGATGTAGGCCAAGGCTTCGGACATCTCCACCGGGTAATAGGCCGATTTTGATCCATTTAATACGTCATCTAATGTGTTCGATACTGAATACTTATATAAAATACCGTCCTTGTCGGCAGACAAATTTTGAGCAACCTGGATAACGGCATCGACTTTATCCCTGCGGAGCAATTCATAGAGAAGCCATTTAGCTACTCCACCGGAACTTCCCAACTCCCTGAATTTACCTTCTGCCACATAGCCTGCATTGGCGTTTATAAAGTAACCAATGTGGTCGTGGTAGGTTGCCTGGTGGCCAAATAATTTTAATGCGATTTGAGACTCATTGATAGCTTTTTCCGAAAATGGACAAACTGAAGCTATCCTATGGTATAGCTTAACACTACTATCTGATATATATGCGCAGTATTGACCTTTCTCATTCATTTTAATTTGAAAAGGTGAGTCCTCAATAGCCGTACATGCTCCACATCCAATACAGTAATAACCGGGCAAAACTTTTTCTGTTAAATCATTCTGGTCTATAAAATGTACCATGTTTGAGAAAGCTTTAATTTTTCATAAAATGGATCTGAAATCTTTATAAAGACAGTTTTTGTTAAAAATTGTCACTTAACTTTTCTCTAATTGCCTACCTCAATAAATCGTTTAACTTCTTTTCCCTTATTTCATTGCCCGTTATGCAGTTTCCCTTCTCTTTATATGCCCATTTTCATCTATTGAGCATACCTCTCCCATTGATTTATGTTGCTGCCAGTATCTTTGATCCCCTAAATAAGTTGAATGCCATACCAGTGAAATAGCTCTTATGTGAAATGTCATAGATAACAAGTTTTGTTGGCTTTTGTTAGCCGCAGATTCTTCCGAATCGGAATTTTTGTTCTCAAAACGATACAAGGAATGATCTCACGGCACAGGCCCCAGAGAAATAGGTTCCACATTTCACGGGACATGTCTGTCTGCATATGTTATCCGCCTTTTCAATCAACCGTATATTGTTATTTCAAAGCATTTTAGGCAACTTCTGATTTCAGACCACTATTCACCAATGACATTTTTTTCGAATTTGAAAGATTTTTTTCGACAAACTACAAACAGTGGCGATTTTCACCCGGTTTTGCAAAGGTCTCTCCTCTATTCCTCAAGAATGTGGCAACTCGCGGTTTCAGAGACAGAGACAACTGATAGAATCGATTGCGCAAAAGACATAAGAAAGATATACGGCCAAGCCACCCTACCCAGCGTGGCTGGCAACAATTACCCGCAGACACTCCAAGTGCCCGCGGCTCAGTTCTCTCTGCCTTTCCACCTCCTCGAAATTGAAGTTATTGGCAAACTGCCGGATGCGCTTTCTATAAGTGATCAATCGCAGCAAGGCAAGCTTCTTGTTTCGTTCAGGGCAATTTGCCCAGGAAGCCTCTGAAGCGTTAATGCTTTCGAAGAATGCGTGGTTCTTCGCCGACTTCGCGATACTGAGGAAGGGCACGCCTATCGCCAAAGCCGAAACGCCCAGATGCAATTTATGGGAAACGACCATATCCATGGAAGCTATGATAGAGAGAACATCCGCCGGGTCTTTGTATATGTGCTTCCCTATTAATGGGCTACTTCGTTCTGGCAATACCTCGGACATTAATACCTCACGCCCTGCAGCTGGTCGGATTGTCTGAATAAAGGTATACTGAATCCGACAAATAAGGGCTGTAAGTCGCAAGACGGGTACAATACGACAATAGAGATGGGGCAAGTTAAGTCCGACGTGGGCCTTAGCCCATTTATGCCGACCCTTTGCAGTGGGAGACCAAATGGAACCCGCATTGAGATTGACATCTGGAAAATGTCTGGATCGAATGCCGTAACCGTTATAAAATGCTTCAATATCATCTTCGATTCGTACTGTGGCTAATCTACATAGTCCACTGGTTAGAACAGCTTCTCTGAATGGTGCAGGCCGGTTCTGAGAACCTGCCGAAAAATTTGAACCCACAGAAAGCAGATAAAGCGGACATCGAAAACCTACTAACGCCGCACGAAAGTCCTCGTATTCCTTCTTCTTCTCGCGGTAAGCTTCTACAAGTCGGCCGCGCCCATGCGGACCGTCTGAAAGAACAGGTCCGCCACCGAAGACGGCGAAAGAGGCGCCGCGCAAAAGCTCTACGACCGAGGGCGTTGTCTCGATCCCATATGCAGTTGCCAACGCCGAATCCAGACGGAACACAACAGGATGAGTGCCTAACGTCTTTAGACATCGAGCAAACTGAATCGCCATGAGATCATCGCCGTAGTTACCGTATCCGTAAGATCCCCAAATCGCGACCTTAATCATGACTGCCTCGCAATATAAAAAGTGTTTATAGTGGTTGTCAAAATAACGTTCCGATTGCCGTAGTTTTAATTGTGCGATTTGGATTATCGATAACATCTATTATGGCTTGATCCAAACGCTCTATCAGCCGGTCTTCATTTTTACAGACATAATTATTAAACCAGCGCGCTTTCATTGTAAGCCAGATTCGTTCGATGGGATTTAAATCCGGCGAATATGGTGGCAAAAACTTTGGTTGCCATCCGTGCCATTTGGTCGATTTTCTTCGGTGCCATGAAGCATTATCCATAATCAATATGTTCGTTGTTCTTTGAAAAGTGACGGTTTTACTCGCCTCATCTAAAAATGCCTGATAAATCATAGAATCAGAATGAGACGCCTCTATAGCGAAGAACTGACCTGTGCGTGGACAGACCATCCCGATAACATTCATGCGCAGGTGCCCGCCATTTTTAGTCACACGGGTTTTTCTTCCCTTTTTGTCCCAACGTTTTCTGGGACGAGGATCACCTTCAAAACCAGACTCGTCGGCAAACCAGATATCCACATCGGGCTGGTTGCATAGCTGTTCAAGTTCTTCTAAAAACGTTTTGCGCTCTTGTTCATCCTGTTTATCTGACCAAGGCTGTGGCGTTTTTAAAACAAAGCCTTGTTTATGAAAAAACCGAACCACAGTCTCATAACTGCAGTCGATTTTATAAACATCACTGATGTAACCATGAAAGGCTTTTGCCGTCCAAAAAGTGCGGTCAGCTTGTTGCGGCTGATCAATCAGTTCAGTGAGTTCAGAAGCCTGCTGATTTTTTATAATTGCAGTTCTACCGGGTCGTTTTTTGACAATAAGCCCATCAACGCCAGATCGGTTGAAACGGTTGATCCACTTTCGTAACGCACGATTGGTTGTTAAAAGTGAATTGCAAACAAGTTCTCTGTTAGCACCAGCCAGAAGCATTTGAATTGCTGTACAGCGTGTAGCTGTTTCACTAGAACCTATCCGGGAGACTTCTTTAAGCTCTTCAATGGTTGCGTTTTCCGAATAGGGAATGAGTAAAGGCCGTGCCATATTTTAAACATGGCACATTGCTCCGAAAAAGTATAGATTTTTCTTCAATTAAATCAAATTGTTACGGCACCATTAAAAACGTATTTAATGAACCTCCCCGCAGCAAGCTACGGGGTATCTAAAGGAAAAGATTTCTATATTGAGACACCTTCGGTTTCTCAAACTCTTCCCTTTGGATGTAACCCTGTAGCAAGCTACAGGGAATAATCAAGTTCAAAGTGCAATTATTTTTTTAGCCTCTTCATTTTCTTCAGGAATGAAGAATGTATTGTAAGCACACCCCGTTATGCGTTTGCCACTTTTGCCATCAAAAGCGTCATATCTCTCTTTCTTGAAAATCTGCTGAATTTCTATCGAGTCATTTTTTCCTACTTCAATGTAAAAACGGGGCGTATACTGGAAATGACTTTAGAAGCTCCCTTTAGAGCCAACAATTCGGCTCCTTCAACATCAATCTTGATAAAGTCTGGTTCAGGAAAAGAACCTAAAAGGGTATCAATTGTCAGAGTAGGAACATATTGCTTCTCTCGTACCCCACCCATCTGTGAACGCCCACCAACTACTTCGAGTGCATTGCTGGCCCTGCCTCTTTTTGCAATCATAAAAGATGCTACTGAATTCATTTCTGAAATAGCTACCGGCAGTACACGAATGTCTTTTTCGTTATTTTCTTTTAACTGAGCAGACCTACGTAAAATCCCGGTTAACCAAGTATCTGCTTCCACAGATAGAATCATGCCTTTATTAGCTACAGCCGCAGCTGCGAATGTAAATACTCCAACATTTGCTCCGATATCCCAAACATTACTTTTCTCTTTTAAAAATCTCTCAGCGATCCGAATAAGGTCTTTATCAAATGCATTCGCCCCAGGCTTAAGCAACTTAATCTGAGCATCAGGAGTCACAAGTAGCGGAGTCCTAATACCCTTAACTATCATATACCTTTTGATCACCTTACCACGGCTTAAATGCTCAAGAGCTGTTCGAATAGTTTTCCTCATAGATATTTATCCTGGAATTACTTGACATTATATAATGCGATTCAATATGTTTTCAGCTTGGTGACATCACTAATACATAATAAATTGTCACTGCTGTCCGGTAAAAAACTGAGACCTTTGAAAAATGTTCAATTTTGTTCAAGTTCAAGGAAGGCGAAAATTTTAAATGCAGGAATACATTGAGTATTTCGAGGCTTAAAATTTGAGTCTGACGCAGACACTTTAGTGAAGCATCAGCGCTCAATTGGGCAAAAGGGAGCGTTTTGCAAAGCTCTCAATCCTTAACCTCAATCAAATCTCGGCTTGTAGTGTAATTAATCTCTGAGTTGAGACATTGTCTCAGAAACGTGCCGTTCTAGTATTTTACGTGTTACGAATTTAAACTGTCTTGAGAATATTACGGTGCTTTATTTGATGAAATGTATTATAAAGAAGCGTTCGTATCTCATTGTAACCAGACGCCTTAAAAAGGCTACATATTATTATATAAAGTCCAGCACCTGTAAATATCTGTAGTAGAAGTTTTAAAAATCTATATTCAAAATCAAATTTTCTCAACGCTAAAACAGCGATTGCCATAATTAAGGAAGCTATAACATACGGTGCAAGATCAAGAAGTTGACGATAGAATGAATACCCTATAAGACGTCCGGTTAAAATCATGGCTAAAATAAATGTGAAACCTGCTGCACAAATTTCTCCCGATATCATAACAGTTAATCCCCAGCGATACGTAACCAGGATGGAAATTACCGTTAAACTTACACGGGTAAGTTGAATTTTAAGCAGGATTTCAGGTTTTCCAAAAGCCTTATAGAGACTATTATGTAATGACCTCAGAGCATAAAAGAGTCCGATTGGACAAAGGAGCTGAACATATGGCACGGCCGGGATCCATTTATCAGAATAGAGAAAGGGTACAAGGTTGTCAGCCGTTGCGGCCAACCCAAACAAAATTGGGAAAATGCAGCAAGAAAGAGTTACGATTGCCCTGTGAAAGCTTTTTTGCAAGCGATCTGCATCGTCTTTAATACTAGCTATCGAAGGGAAGAATACCGCGTTTAGCGGACGTACGAAATTTTGCACCGCAATATCTTTTAAAGATCTACCCCTGTCAAAAAAGCCCAAGGTTGCCGGAGTAAAAAGTCTTCCGATTATGACCTGATAAATATTTAAAAAAACTGATTCTACGATATTGTTCGCAAGAATCTTGTATCCGAACGACCACATATAGTTCAACGAAGACATTGAAAAAATCAGATTTGGCTTCCACCCTGAGATTAGCCACAAGATTATACAATGGATACAGCGTCCTGAAAGACCTGCGTAAACGAGGCTCCATACACCAAATCCGTGTAAAGCCATAATAATGCCAACAATACCAGTTAAAATAGTTGAAAAAATGGTTGCCACAGTTAACGGCCTAAAATCAAGCGACTTCATCAATCGCATTCGCTGAACAACACTTAGTGCGTCAAAAATTAGTCGAAGGGCCGAGATACGCAAAATCAGCTTTAGAACAGGTTGATCAAAAAAAGCAGCTATCCAGGGCGAGAGCATAAAGAGAATTCCATAACATATACTTCCGGCGAAAATATCGAAGAAAAAAAGAGTTGACCAATCCTCTTGATCAACATCTGCTTTTTGGATCAAGGCTGCGCCGAAGCCGGCGTAAAGGAATTTTTCTGATATTGCGTAAAATATTGAAATCATGGCGACAAGGCCAAATTCCTCTGGAGCAAGTAGCCTTGCCAGTATCAGTGTGATAATAAATCGTATGCTTTGCCTACCAAAACGCTGGCCAAAACTCCAAAACAATGCAATTATCGTTCTATTAGTTAAATTAGTGGTACTCACAGTTTGATCACTTCATGGGGAAAAGATATAATTCACATGATAAAAATGATGTGAATAGAAGAAGAAATGATTTAAAATTTCAGATTGTTTTGAGTAGTTCTTCGAAGTACGTAATTGTCTTCACCAGTCCTTGCTCAAGCTTGATTTTGGGTTCCCAGTTCAATTTTTCCTTTGCCAGAGAAATATCCGGCTTGCGCTGTTTGGGATCATCTTCAGGCAACTCATTAAAAATGATTTCCGACTTCGAGCCGGTCTGGTCGATGATTTTTTCTGCAAGCTCCAGGATGCTGAACTCAACGGGGTTGCCTAAATTTAAAGGGCCGGTGAAATCGTTTTCCGTTTTCATGAAACGAATCATACCGTCAATCAGATCGTCAACGTAACAGAACGACCTGGTCTGGGAGCCGTCGCCGTAAATGGTGATCGGTTCGTTTTTCAGTGCCTGGATAATGAAGTTGGAAACCACCCGGCCGTCAGCGGGGTGCATACTTGGGCCGTACGTATTGAAGATTCTGGCCACTTTTATGGGCAGGGTGTGCTGCCGGTGGTAGTCAAAGAACAGGGTTTCGGCACATCGCTTGCCTTCGTCATAGCATGAACGGCGCCCGATGGGGTTGACATTTCCCCAGTAGGACTCCGGTTGCGGGTGGATTTCAGGGTCACCATATACCTCAGAGGTCGAAGCCTGAAGGATCTTGGCCTTAACCCGCTTGGCCAGACCGAGCATGTTGATGGCTCCGTGAACCGAGGTCTTGGTGGTCTGGACCGGATCGAACTGGTAATGGATTGGGGAAGCCGGGCAGGCCAGGTTGTAGATTTCGTCCACCTCGATATAGAGGGGAAAGGTCACGTCGTGTCGCATGAATTCGAATCTCGGGTTGTCAAAAAGATGGTATATATTGGCCTTGGTGCCCGTATAGCAGTTGTCCACGCAGATAACTTCGTTGCTGGCATCAAGCAGCCTTTCGCAGAGATGCGATCCCAGGAAACCGGCCCCACCGGTGACGAGAACTTTTTTAGCAGTTAGGTTGTTCATTGTTTTTCCTCAAGTGTCTATATTCAATTTTTGAAAGATTTTCTCTTTTTCAGAGACGTAATAAAAAACACCTGATGGTGTTGAGTTAATTGATATTGTGCCATAGCCTGGGAGATCGATACCTACACTTTCCTTGTTTTCCAGGGGTGAAAAGGCATACACCAGCCATTCTCAATTAGGGACTGAGCCCAATTTTAAAGCTATGGGGAAGACTGGAATCTCACGGTTTTTCTCCCATGTTCGAAACCATGATCCTTTCTGATTTATATTGGCATTCAGCAGATTTATTACTCATTTTTTTGTCTGCTTGGTGGTTGGCTGGGGAAGATGGTATTTTTTTCTTAGAGGAAAGCGCTCTCGCTCGTTGCTGAAATATTGATATTCTATGTGTTCGTTATTATTCTCTCAGTCTCTCTACAATTCTTTCCGCAGTATGCCCGTCCCACAGTTCTGGAATTTTACCCGTTTTATGGGAGTCATTGAGCAGGTTTTCTATATCTGGCCATAAATTCTCTATATTGGTTAACTTGTTACTCCCATCGGTTATAGTGACAGGCCGTTCTGTATTTGGACGCAACGTAAGGCAAGGTGTCTTAAAAAATGTAGTTTCTTCCTGCAGCCCACCTGAATCGGTTAAAACAAATCTGGCTTGCTCTGCGAGACAAATGGAATCATGATAACCTATTGGATCTATCAACTTGAGATGGTTGTTGCTTCTGCATGAAATCCCATAAGTCGTAAGCATTTTCCTGGTACGTGGGTGCAGAGGGAAACATACCGGCAGAAAGGACGACAACCTGTATAGATGTTCCATGATTGTGCTCAGGGTTGCTTTCTTATCCACATTGGATGGCCTGTGAAGCGTAACATATACGAAATCTTTTTCTTTAAGCCCCAAGTGCATATGCGTTTTCTTATTTCGAGCCTTTTCAAGATTTGCAATAAGAGTGTCAATCATTATGTTTCCGACCATTTTAATCTTAGCCTTTGGAATCCCTTCTCTTATAAGATTTTCATCACCGTCCTTAGACGGTGTGAAGAGAATGTCTGCGAGGGAATCGGTAACTATCCTATTGATTTCCTCTGGCATAGTTCTATCGAAGCTTCGCAGGCCTGCCTCGACGTGCGCAACTTTTATCCCCAACTTAGCAGCTGCAAGAGTTGCAGCCATGGTGGAGTTGACGTCTCCCACAACGATGACCAAATCCGGTTTGGTTTCAATAAGAGTCTTCTCATAGGCAATCATCACGCGGCCGGCTTGTTCGGCGTGAGTCCCGCTCCCAATCCCGAGATGGATGTCAGGCTCAGGAAGGCCGAGGTCTTTGAAGAAGGCATCGGACATATTCAAGTCATAATGCTGTCCTGTATGAACAATGATTGGAGTCGCCCATTCCTCTTTTTTCAAAGCGTGGTAAAGCGGGGCGATCTTCATAAAATTAGGTCTAGCAGCAGCGATGAGGTGAATTAGCATGGTCTTCTTACCTCTTTCTGGTTACTGGATGCTGGATGCAAGTTCAGCTCATATGTCATAGTTGATAACTGATAGTGTTCGAGTTGTTCGATCACTATACTTGTTCAACGCGCTCTTGCAGACACATCTGCTCTCATCATATTATCCAAATGAGGTGAATATAGGATGCCGCGATGTTTGATAAGATTAACTATGCGTTCTGCAGCTTCTCTTGCGTCCAGTTTGTAAGAGGGGATCACAAGATCAGGATTCTCAGGTGGTTCATATGGCGCCGAAATTCCGGTAAATTCCTTAATCACGCCAGCCTTGGCCTTTGCATAAATACCTTTCTTGTCGCGCGTAGCACAGACGTCTGATGGGCATTCAACGTAGATTTCCAAAAACTGCCCGTCTGAAAAGAGCGATCGCAACTTTTGACGATCCTTTCTATAAGGAGAAATGAAGGCGGTAAGTGCGATGATCCCTGCATCCACAAAGAGTTTTACCATCTCGCCGATACGGCGGATATTTTCTGCCCTATCTTCAGGAGAAAACGTCAAATTTGAACACAGCCCATGACGGACATTGTCTCCGTCAAAAACATAGGTAGAGCAGCCTTGGCGATGCAATTTCTTCTCAACTAGGTGAGCTATGGTTGATTTTCCGGAGGCAGACAGGCCTGTGAACCAAATGACTGCCCCTTTGTGGGCGTGTAATTTTTCTCGATCCCTGCGGGAAACGTGTCCGTTGAACCATGTGAGATTATTTTTCTTTGCTGTTGATATCTTCATGTGCTTTATCTCCAATTGGTTGAATGGTTGAGTGGTTGAATAGTGAATTGGTCAAGTCGTTGATTGGTTAAGTGGTCAAATGGTTGTTGGGTTAACAAGCTATCCATTCTCCTTTCTCGATTTTAGATATTTGATGTAACCGTTGAGCATGCGGATAGCTGTCTTGATGTTGTCTATCATCGTCTCAGTTTCATTGTGATCGATGTATTCGCACTCTTGTGCCACATCAATATGGTCAATCAATTCATAGAGTGATCCTCTGGACTGCCTGCAGAACTGTATATTCTCCTGGTAATGGTAGCGGCCGTAACCCTTTTTACCCTGTTAAATAAGATTTGAGCCTTCTTTTCAAGAACATCTTCCCGTGATACGTCTTGAGATATTTTTCTCTTCTTGCTGCGTCATCTTGATCGAGACATGCCTCATAGTAGATCAGTTCAAATGGTCGTCTATCCTTTGTTGATTCGACAGCTCCTTTGTTGTGCTGATCAAATCTTAGCTTGAGATTCTTGGTAAAGCCTGTGTAGAAATGTTTGTCCTTATCACTTTGTAGTACATAAGTGTAATACACTTCTACCTCAAGCTATTTAACAGGGCAAGTACATGCAGTGGCAGACCTTGATGCCCTTATCATTTGATCAGATAATCTGTATTTCTCCTCACCTGGAAAACCTTTACATAGCTGCCAGATACTCTTCCGTATGTCTTTGCACCGCTTCCACACTTCCAGGTCTCTGAAGTCGTTGTATTCTTGCTCGGCCATCTACCTATTCACCTTTCTTCGATTCAACTAATCAACTACTTAACCATTTACCTACTCCACCAAAAATTCGCTTGCAATCGTTCTGTTCAGACCCTCGGCCAGGGAGTAGGGTGGGGTGAAGCCTGTTTGTTTTAGCTTTTCAGCGGAAATAATGGTATCTGCACAGAATTTCTTAATTCTTATGGAGCTAATGGGATATGTTTTGCCGGTTAGTTTGGCTAATAAATCAAAAGCATATCCGCCCAGAAGACCAACACCATATGGAAGCCTGAAATTGGCTTTGCGACCGTTGCCAAGAGCCTTTAAGACAAGGCATACCAATTCCTCCATGTTAAAATCTGGTTTGTCGGCATAGTTGTAGACATGCGCTCCCAGATCGGTGAGACCTTTGCAAAACGCCCCTTTTTGCCCAATTGAGCGCTGATGCTTCACTAAAGTGTCTGCGTCAGACTCAAATTTTAATCCTCGAAATACTTCATCATGTATGTCTGTGTTTAAAATTTTCGCCTTCCTTGAACTTGAACAAAAATGAATGTTTTTCAAAGATCTCATATTGGTTAGTAAAAAAACTAAGAATTTTGAGAGGTTGCGCACATATCCCATTGATTTCTTATTTTTGCCATTTCCGACCATAATAAATTTCTGGGATGCTATTTGGCTGAGAAGGTTATAGACGTTGCCCCTGTTGCCTTCTCCAAAAATCACCGTAGGTCGAACAATGACAAGGCACCTTGCATTGTCAGCATCTGCCCACTCATTGAAAACGAGCTCTGCTTCGTACTTACTCCTTGAGTAATCATTAAAGGGCTTGGCCGGGCTTCCTTCATTAGGATTATTTAAGTTTAGTCCATACAATGCAACAGTGCTGGTGAAGATCAACATGTTGATGCCATTTTTCTCAAGGCCGTGTACGACATTTCTTGCACCGCCCACGTTTACTTCCTCATAGAGTGAAACAGGACGAACATCGTCGCGATGCTCAGCAGCCAGGTGATAGACTGCATCCATTCCGCGCATGGAATTGGCCAATTTTTTCTTATCCAGAACATCACCAACGATGCAGAGATCCGGATAGGCTTCACTTTGTACCTTGTCGTATATGACTACTTTGTGGCCTTCTTTGAGCAGATCGGAAATGAGGTACGTTCCGATAAAGCCACTACCGCCTGTGACTAAAATCTTCATAATACTAAGTTGTTCGATCGCTTCGCTTGTTCGAGATGTTCAAAGCGTACGAGTTTTTGAGTTGTTTGATTGGCTTGTTTGTTGAGTTATTCTATGGAACCTTGGGGACGTTGTTGACTAAGTTGACTTATTCCAGATGCAGGATACTGGATGTTCTCACTGCGGAATTCGGCCCGCCCTAGTGCGGACTGGGCCAGGGATTTCGGGTATGTTTTCAAGCCGACAGGCGCTATGCGGAATGATTGATGATTTGCTGTTTATTCATCTATGGCCGGCCAACACTAGTATATTGGAAACCAAAGGATCGGATTCGTTGTGGGTCATAGATGTTTCGCAAATCGACAACAATCAGTCGTTTCATAAGCTTCTTGACTCTTTCCCAGTCTATATTCCGGAACTGATTCCATTCCGTTGCAAGGACCAAGGCATCAGCCCGCTCGGCTACTGCGTACAAGTTTTTTTTGTAGTCGATATCTTGAAGGTGGTCTTGTGCCTTTTCCATCCCGGCAGGATCATAGGCCTGTATACTCGCTCCTTTTTTTTGCAAACCCTTGATAATCGGAATGGTGGGCGATTCTCGCATATCGTCTGTGTTTGGTTTGAAGGTTAGCCCAAGGAAACCAATTGTTGTGCCCTTCAGGTCCTCACCCAGAGCTGAAATGATCTTTTCTATCATCATAACTTGGCGTTCCTCGTTTACTTTTATTACCGCATCAACGATCTTGAACTCATACCCCTGATCTCTGGCAATTTGACTAATGGCCCGTGTATCTTTTGGAAAACATGATCCCCCAAACCCAGGCCCTGGATGCAAGAATCTAGGACCAATCCGCTTGTCAAGGCCCATGCCTTTGGCCACTTTGTGCACGTCTGCCCCAACCCGCTCACATATGCTGGCCATCTCGTTTATGAAGGATATTTTGGTAGCCAGGAACGCGTTGGAGGCGTATTTTATCATTTCCGCTGTTGCTACGTCGGTAATTACGAAGGGAACTTCGATCAAATAGAGAGGATTGTAAAGGTCTTTGAGTATAGCAATGGCCTGTTCACTCTCAGCGCCAATCACTACCCGGTTAGGACGCATGAAATCCTCTATGGCTGAGCCTTCCCTCAGGAATTCAGGATTGGATGCCACATCAAAGGCACAGGACCCGGTCTGGTTTTCCTTGATGATCGACTCAATAAGCTGACCAGTACCTACCGGAACCGTGCTCTTTGTGACCACAACCTTGTAGCCGTTCATGATCTGGCCTATGGATCTGGCCACAGTTTCCACGTATTGTAAGTCAGCGGCTCCGTGCCCATCTGATGGAGTGCCCACAGCAATAAAAATCACCAGTGCATTTCGAACACTTTCCTTAATATCCGTACTAAAAGAAAGTCGCCCCTCTCTTGCATTCTTCTCTATGAGCTCGGCAAGGCCTGGTTCGTAAATAGGAACCTTGCCCTGATCCAGCATGTCAATCTTAGATGCGTCTCTCCCTACACAGGTAACTTTGAGACCAAATTCAGAGAAACAAACGCCTGTCACAAGTCCAACATATCCCACACCTACTACACAAATATTCATGTCGTGTCTCTCCTTGTTCTATCGCTTCGCTTGTTCAAGACATTCAAGCTGAAAGTTGAATAGCGCCCACTATAACCGCCAGAATTGAATTCCGGTTTTTTTGACTTCGTCCGGGTCGAGGATGGACTTGACATCAATAAGACATCCTTGTGGTGTAAGCTTGTTAACAAATTCCTGGAGAGCCTTTTCCCTGTATGCCCTGTGGGGTACGGCTATGATGAGGGCCCCCAGATCGGTCAGTTCATCCCACTGGTGCAGGGTGATGCCGTAAGAACGTTCTGCTTCGTCCGGATCGGCTAGAGGGTCATGAACGAGGACATGGATGCCGTAGGATTCCAACTCCCTGACTATGTCCACAACCTTGGAATTCCTGAGATCGGGACAGCCTTCCTTAAAGGTGAGCCCCAGAATCCCCACTCGGGCTCCTTTGGGGTTTTGACCGGACCTGATCATGATTTTGACACACTTTTCGGCCACGAATTTGCCCATACCGTCATTGATCCTGCGGCCGGCCAGGATAACCTGAGGGTGATATCCGACCGTCTCGGCCTTGTGGGTCAGATAGTAGGGGTCAACCCCGATGCAGTGTCCACCCACCAGTCCAGGTCGAAAAGGAAGGAAGTTCCACTTTGTTCCTGCCGCCTCTAGCACATTCATGGTGTCGATTGATAGCTTGTCAAAGATGATGGATAGCTCGTTCATCAGGGCAATGTTCAGGTCCCTCTGTGTGTTCTCGATAACCTTGGCTGCTTCGGCCTCCTTAATGCTTGAAGCGCGATACACCCCGGCATCAATGATGGATTCGTAAAGCATAGCCACAAGGTCCAGGGACTTATCATCATCGGCTGAGACGACTTTGACAATTTTGGTCAAGGTGTGTTCTTGGTCTCCCGGATTGATACGCTCCGGGGAATAGCCCACGTGGAAGTCACGTCTCCAGAGGAGGCCGGATGTCTTTTCCAAAATGGGGACGCAGACCTCCTCTGTCACTCCCGGATAGACAGTGGATTCAAAAACGACCACTGCCCCTTTTTTCATGTGCTTTCCAACTGTTTCCGTGGCCCCCTGCAATGGGCCGAGGTCTGGCTGGCGAGCTCCATCTATGGGGGTTGGTACGGCAACGATAATAAAGTCCGCTTCAGCAATATTGGTGGGGTCGGTAGTAAAGCTTAAATGGGTTGCTGCTTCGAATTCCGCTTGTGAAACCTCTTTAGTTGGGTCCTCATGCTGTCTGAAGCTAGAAATTTTTTGCTCATTTAGGCCATAACCGATGGTAGTGTATTTCTTGCCAAGGGTGACTGCTAGTGGCAGCCCCACATAGCCTAGACCAATTATTGCGACGGTTTTATTTGAAATCGATTTCATTAGGATCTGGTTTTATCTCACACAGAGGCACCCCGGAGAAATAGGCTTCGCATTCAACAAGGCAGGCATTCCACCCCAGTACGATCATTATGACCTACGGGGCAGGCAGAGTCCGCCGTGGCGGGCTGATAGCTGAAAGCGAACTAATGAATGCAGATTAAGTTCGGGTGCCCAATTTTAGGAATTCTATGATCGTTTCTTTGTATCTTAAGAAATCGTTGAGATTCCGTCGTAGGATACCGACGACTATTTCTGCATCGACTTTGTCGTAGTGGTGGACAACAATATTCCTGAATTTTGCCATTTTTTCCATGGTGTCAAAGAGTTCTTTCTCCAAGATATTCTCTTCATGGAGTACCCTGAAAGTGTCCGCATAGCTCTTTGGTACGCGATATTCCTTATCTGAGATGATGTGACCGGCAATATCAACGCAAGTTTCAATCATCATCTGCAAGGTTCTTTCAACGATGCGTTGAGTCTTCCAATCCTTCGAATAGTCTGCCACAGTGATATCGGCATATTCCCTGATCTGATCCAGGTATTCTTCAAGCTCACTCAGCTTTCTAAGGACAAGGGCCTTGTCAACCATCGAGGAATCTCCTTTCCAGGATGCTCATTTCTTTGATCGAAAAGTCGAAATACTTTCTCATGGTCATGGATTCGTAAGCATGTCTCAGAAAAGGAGCATTATCTACAATGACACTTTTGTTTTCCAATACTTTCATCCTGAGTGTAAGGGGAGCCGTGTTCAATACTACAAGATCGATCTCGTCTGTCTCCAAAAGCTCCATCAGTTTACCAAGGATCTGCATTTTCTTTTCAACGGTATCCCCGCCTTCCGAGAGATAGATCGAAATATCCACATCACTGAGGGGCGTGCGTCTTCTCTTCGCAAGGCTTCCGAATAGGTAAGCAAAAGCTATGTCTGATCTGGACCGGAGATAAGCTTCTGCCTGGGGAAGAAGGCGTTCGATATTTTCGGGAAGTTTGGAGTATTTGATCATAATGTTGTTAGACAGGATTTACACGTTCTTTTTCATATTCAACGGGATTAAGGAAGCTACGTACGCAGTTATTATCCGAATACTTGATCCAGGAATCTTTCTTTGTCCAAGTGTTTTTGCCATTCTCTATGCCTTCTGACGCTTTCTAATCTCTTCCTTCTCGGCATGTTAATGAACCGAATGGCTTCCATAGGTCCTAATTCTTTAATAAGCGCTTTGATACCCTTTTTTACCATTATCTCTTCGTCCATGTATTTTTCGGTTCTCACCGTAGACCCTCCTTTTCACAAAAGGCGACGGGATTGCCACACCATATTTTAGACAGGATCTACAGGATTTATTGGATTCTTATTTCTTTCATCACTTTCCACCTGCCCGCCAGTGCCAGGCGATGGCAGGCGGGCGAGGTGGGCCCGGACGAAACTTTCCACTCTCAGTCCGACCTGTTTGCTCATCAGGTCGAAATGGACGTCGGCATGCAGAACAGTAGCTTCTACCTTTTGAGCACACGCCGCTATTAAAATATCCGTATAGGGCACCGTGACGCCCTTCCGGCGCAATTTGAAGGCCAATCCATATGCTTCTTCCCACAAAGAAGTATCTGTTTCAACCGTATACAGTGCATCAAGCCGAGTCTTGAGGCGTTGAAATTCCTTTGACGTTTTCGTTCCTCCAAGGATTTCCAGTTTGATCATGCCTGATGTAATTATGGTATTTTCTTTGAGCAAATCATCTATTCGGTCTTTAACCACCTGCATGAAATCTTTCCTTAAAGCCAGGAGCCACGCAGAGGTGTCTACCAGAAAAAGGCTATTCGGCATGTCTCATTTCTTCCAATTCGTTCAGGGTAAGGTCTATTTCGAACGTCCCTAGCTCCCTCCGGAGCGCCTCTCGATTCCACTGCCGAACCAGGGATTGAAGACCGACCTCAATAGCCTCTTTCTTGGACTTTGCCCCTACGGCTTTCATAGCCATTTTTAGTAATTTTTCATCAATCAAAACAGTAGTTTTCCTCATGGGTGGCTCCATAATACATATTCACAATATGGCATCATTATACATATACGGAATCGGGTTGTCAACGACAAAAAGCTGATGGCTCCCCGGTTGAATATGCTACGCCCCAGAGAAATAGGCTTCGCATTTCACGAGGTAAACATTCCACAGGGCAAGCATTTAACCCCGGTACGATAGTTCCTACCTACAGGGCAAGTGGGGCAGGCAGCCCCAGTTAAATAGGATGGGGCATTTAACCCCGGTACCATTCCCCGAAGCTACAGGGCAGGCGGGGCAGGCCCCAGTTAAATAAAAAGAAAAAGCATTGAACGGGGTAAACATTTAACGGGGCAGGCATAGCTTTCCTGTGTTTGCCCTTGACGGGTTTGCCCTTGACAGCGCCCATAATATGTATTATAAATACACAAAATAATGTCCTTACGGAGGTGTATTATGAATACGATTAGGTTAAATATCACCCTTCCAGAAGATCTGGCTCGCCAGTTAGACACGTTAGTGAAACCCAGAAAAAAGAGTCGTTTCATTACTGAAACCTTGAGACAACGGATTGAAAAAATTCAAAATGAAAAAATGCAGACACTACTGGAGGAAGGCTACAAAGCCAGGAAAGCAGAGAGCCTTGCCATAACAAAAGAGTTTGAGCCTATCGATCTGGAGGGATGGGATGAATATTAAAAGGGGCAAAATATATCTTGCCGTTCTTGATCCGGTTGTAGGAAAAGAGATTTCAAAGACCCGCCCAGTTGTCATTGTCTCCAACGATAAAAACAATGAATTCTCGGGAACAGTAACCATCTTACCCATAACTTCTAAGAACCTCCGGAGGATCTACCCTTTTGAAGTGCTTTTGCCCAAAGGAGCTGGGAAACTTCCGAAGACCTCGAAGGTTAAAGCGGACCAAATCCGAACCCTTGATAAAAGCAGGATCGTGAGACTTATGGGAAAGATAGAAAAACAAGAGATGGACGAGATTGAAAAAGCCATAAGAATTCATCTAGCGTTATCTTGATAGTTCATAACTGATGGCTGATAGCTCCCCGGTTGAATATGCTACGCATTCAACGGGGCAGGCGTTCTGGATGCTGTTTTTGGTTAGACAAGATCTACAGCTGTTGGACAGGATCTACAGGATTTATTGGATTCTTATTCCTTTCATCACTTTCTATATGAAAGTGATGAAAACACAATCTGCCTCCGGCAGAGTTAATCCTACTTAGCCTCCGAGGGTTTTCTGTACTTGCGTTTTACGATGACTCCTGATGGGCCGAAATTTATTAGGAGGCCTATGTCTTTTCTCAAACCATTAAGGTAATTAACCAGTTGGACTTCGTGATCTTTCGCAAGGTTCTGGACAGATTTGAGTTCTATTATGACTACGTCTTCTACGAATAGATCTACAAAGAACTCTCCGACTACTTGGTCATCGTAGTAGACTTTCAGGGGTTTTTCTGCCTCGACGTTCAGATTATCTTTTCCCAGTTCTATGATCATAGCCTTCTTGTATACGCTTTCAAGAAAGCCAAAACCGAGTCGGTTATAGACTTGGTAGGCAGCGCCTATGATCTTGTGTGTAATGTCTTCGTGTTCCATGGTTTTTCTTAGACAGGATGAACCCCAATGAAATAGGTGATTCATTTCATAGGGCAGGCTGGATTTAACAGATTTCTTTCTGCATTTCTATGATGAAAGGCAGAAGATAAATTATCCAGTCGATCTTGCCTGCCCCGTAGGTCGCAACGATCGTACTGGGGTAGATCCTGTCCAGATAAATGAGATCTTCTCTCTGATTGCTGAATTTGGGGTAGGCTCCGCCCGTTCAGGTTCGTGTGATACCTGCGGTAACAACTTGAAATTGTTTGTTGTTGTTGCAAAATGTGACTAAGATGTCACAGCTAATAGCTCAGTGATTGTTTTTTGCAGGAGTCTCTCGCCCGCTCTCTTTGCTCGCTCGAGCTCTCCCCGGTGAAATATGCTTCGCCCCGATACGGTCATTCTTCCCTACAGGGCAAGCATTTCACAGGGCAGGCAGAGATCACTGAGATTATAGTCTTTTGTTTTTGCGCCTGGTGGCTTGAGAACATTACGCTGAGAGGGCGAAAAACAAAAACACGCATCCGCCTGCCTGCCCTGTGGAATCCAAGGCTATTCCACCGGGGCGGCGGAGCAATCGTTTCTATCTGGTTAACAGTTTCAATCATGAAATCACACGTACCTCACACAATCAGTCATGTTTGCCCGAAGGGCTGAGCTGTTTCCCTTTGCTGGCCTCTCTCAGCAGCAAAGGGAAAAAACATTCT
>JAUWXJ010000204.1 GCA_030616425.1 Desulfobacterales bacterium
AGGTATCTTGGAGTCACAAATTCATGCGTTACGAAATCGGTATCATCTGGGAAAAAGCCCGACATAAGAGCTTATGTTAATCAGGTGTGAAAACCGATTGTCAATGTTGAAGCGCTGCAAGATAAGCTAGGCACGTTCGGAACGAACGTCCCCTATTTTTTCCGGCACGTTCGGAACGAACGTCCCCTATTTTTTCCCGACTTTCTCGGCATGATAGACAATTAGCCCAATAATGATCTCTCGTAAACTGTAAAACTAAGGGGGGGGCCCATTGCTTCACCTATTTTCTACCTGACGTCCCAAGACACGAATTCACAAAATCCCAATTGATTAAATTTTCAACGAAAGCACTCAGATAATCAGGTCTTCTATTTTGATAGTCCAGGTAGTATGCGTGTTCCCAGACGTCCACCGTTAAAAGCGGCTTTAATCCATGCGCAATCGGTGTATCCGCATTTGAAGTTTTCATGACCTGCAACTGTTCATCTTTCAAAACCAACCACGCCCAACCACTACCGAATTGCACCGTACCTGCAGTTTTGATTTGCTCAATAAATTTCTCATAGCTCCCGAAAGCTGCATCGATCTTTTCCGCAACATCACCCGTCGGAAGGCCACCCCCATTTGGTTTCATGCATTGCCAGTAGAAAGAATGGTTCCAGACCTGAGCCGCATTATTGAAAATTGCGGTTTTGGAATCATCGCCTGCAGTTTTGTTGATAATGGATTCCAAATCTTCACTTGCCAGATCTGTTCCTTCAATGAGTTTATTGATATTTACAACGTACGCATTATGATGCTTTCCATAATGGAACTCTAAGGTTGTTGCGCTGATATGAGGCGCTAAGGCATCTTCTGCATAAGGTAAACTTGGTATCACAATCGCCATGATCCGATCCCTCCTTTTCAAAATCTTCTTACTATTATTGTGTAACTAAAACCTAAAGAGCTACTTGAGTGCGAAAGGGGCCCTTTACTTTTGCGGTTTTGAGTTTTAAAGATCGATGGGTTTCGTCCTTAAGAATCCTACAACGCTCAATTCCTCGGGCTATGATGTGATGCAAAGCCCCCGCTGCATCTATCCTCGATTTTCTCGGCATGATGAATTGATACCATAATAATAATTATATGCAAACTGCAAAACTAAAGTCCCCATTGCTTCACATTGCTTCATTCCGCTTTTTCAAATTGTTCGCAAAAGGAGTATCAGCCAGGTTAACCAAATTCAAATCGATTACGGCCAGTTTTCTCATTATGTGCTGTTATTACGCTGTGTTACAAAGCTGTCAAAAATCTTAACCGGACACTACTGTCTTGTGTTGTAATTTAATATAACTTAATTTCCTTTGAAGGTTACGCCCTAATCTGGGCGACGTTGACGCCTACGGTGGGTTCCTGCGGAATAGGTAACTTCCTTGCGGGAGACCCAATTTCTTGATAAAAATCGATGCTCATGCTCTAGATTGCATGTTCATCATAACGTGAGCGAGGCTACTGAGGGGGTATCGGAACTTGTTATTAGATAAAGGTTGTTTGACCGGCTTGTGCCCCGAGTGTAGTAATAGGCCTGGGAAGCAGGCATACAAAAGGGCTGAAAATAAAGGCCTGAAGAAAAAATAGGAGGTGCTACAATGGCAGAGAGACTGCAGGTGTTCAAGTGTGAGGTTTGCGGGCACATTGTGGAGGTGCTCCATGAGGGGAAGGGCGAGCTTGTATGTTGCGACCAGCCAATAAAGCTACTTGTGGAAGGAGCGGTCGATGCTGCCCAGGAAAAACTCGTGCCTGTGGTGGAAAAAACCGCAGACGGCATTAAGGTTAAAGTCGGCAGTGTCCTCCACCCCATGGAGGAAGAGCACTATATTGAATGGATCGAAATCATCGCAGACGGAAAGGCCTATCGCCAGTTCTTGAAGCCCGGAGATACCCCGGAAGCCATATTCAATATCGAAGCAGAACAAGTCACAGCCCGTGAGTACTGCAACCTGCATGGTTTGTGGAAAGGATAGTAACTATCGCAGCTCAGTGGTAATCGGGCTGCAGCTGGACGAAAGGAGAACCCAAACATGTCAGATGGCCCAGACAGGTCTTTGGAGATGCTCACCACAGCATTGGATTTGGAAAAGAAGGGCAAAGTCTTCTATGAAAAGGCGGTTTCAACGTGCCAGAACGACCTCGGGCGAGAAATATTTCGGATGCTCATGAAGGAAGAGATCATCCATATGGATCGCATCCTGAAAATCTACGAATCTCTGAGAGCGGGTGAGGCCTGGTCTGAAGATTGGAGGTCAATAAAGCCGGACCACAAAGACCTCAGGTCCCTTTTCAAGGAAATGGCAGCCGCCCATGGCAAAAAAATTGCCCCGACGACGAGCGACCTGGAGGCGCTCGATGTGGGTGTTGATTTCGAATTGCGGGCAATCTCATTCTATCAGGAGCATCTTGTAAAAACGACCGATCCCCTGGAGCGGGAGTTCCTTGAAGAGATGGTCGCCGAAGAAAAGACTCACCATGTTACCTTGTCTGATATGAAACTATATCTTTCTGATCCTGCTGCATGGTTTTTAGAGCAGGAGCATCCGAGACTTGATGGAGCTTGATAAGGCACGTGCGTGGCATGGGATGAAAAATGGCACCTTAAATATCCTCATTGGCGGAGAGGCAGGGCAAGGGTTGGTCACAGTGGGACAACTCCTGGCCAAAAGCCTTGTGCGAAGCGGTTATTTCATCCTCGTGACGCAGAGCTACCAGTCTCGAATTCGAGGCGGGCATAACATCTTTGCCATTTGCGTGGGAAAGGATAAGGATACGGATAAGACAGAACAAGGGCCTTGAGTAAGGAGGGATGGGTTATGAAAAAGTGTGTGTTTGCCTTGTTGATGGCATTTCTTTCAACACAGGTAGCCTTTGCGGCCGGTGAACGAGTCAGTGAAGAGACCAGGGTGTGCATTGAATGCCACAGGTCGGTGCATCCAGGGATTGTTGCGGACTGGCAGAAGAGCCGCATGTCCAGGGTCACCCCAAGGGCTGCAAAAAGTATGATCTTAAAGAAGCGGCGGGTCTCCTTTGAGGATCTCCCCGATAACCTTGCCGGTGTTGTGGTTGGCTGCGCCGAATGTCACACCATGAACCCAAAAAAACATAAGGATACCTTTGAGCATGGTGGCTACCAGGTCCATGTGGTGGTAACGCCCGAGGACTGTGCAACCTGTCACCCGGTAGAGTTGAGGCAATACGCGAAGAACATCATGTATCATGCCTATGGAAATCTTCAGAACAATGCGGTTTACCGCGGCCTGGTTGTCACAACGAACGGTACTCAGTCCTTTGCGGACATGAAGGTGTCGCTTAAGCCACCGGATGAGGAGACTGATGCAGACTCATGTTTTTACTGCCATGGCACGGTGGTTAAGGTCAAGGGTATGGAGAAAAGGGGTACAGCACACGGTGATATGTCGTTTCCCGTACTTTCCGGCTGGCCCAACCAGGGTGTGGGGCGAATCAACCCTGATGGGAGCAAGGGCTCCTGCACTCCTTGTCACACGCGGCATCAGTTTTCGATTGAGATGGCCAGAAAGCCTTATACCTGCTCTGAATGTCACAAGGGCCCTGATGTGCCGGCATATAAAGTATATACGGTCAGCAAACACGGAAA
>JAUWXJ010000149.1 GCA_030616425.1 Desulfobacterales bacterium
TGTGGCAGACCAGCGTGCCAAGGCCGGGCATAGCACCCCTGCCCGCCAAGGCCTCCCTGCCGGCAACGCTTGGCAAGTTGTCGGCCATCTCTCACGCGAGACGGAAGGACGCAAGGCAGACATGGCGGTGGCAGGCGGGGACCTCGAGGGGGCGTTTGTGGCGTTTTTCAAGGAGCTGCTCCACAGATATTTTGCTGACCTCAGGCCCACCATGACAAAACCACGGCTCATTACCGGAAGAGATCTAATCGATCATTTCGGCCTGACCCCTTCTGAGCTTTTTGGAAAATTGCTTCAGAAAGTGGAAGAAGCGAGGTTGAGCCAGGAGATCCAAACAAAGGATGAAGCCTTGGGGCTCGTGTCCAGATTACTTCAATTGGAGGGCGATGCCGGGATCGAACCGGCGACACCAAGCTCCGGAGGCTTGTGCTCTATCCGCTGAGCTAATCGCCCTCAAACAAGACAGGTAACACCCTTATCCTTTTGCTCTTTCTTGTCAAGTGAGATTTTAGGCCTCTTTATACTTGAATTATGTGTGCAGTGTAATTATATTTGTATTGCGGCATATGGAATTGTAACAAATACATGGGGGTACGATGTCATGAGTGACAAAAACGAAAAACTGCCGGATCCTAAAGAGATCGAGCAAGAAATCAGTGAGTTCCTGTCAAAAAAATTCGGTGGCCGCGTAAAGTTGATAGCCCCTGTTGTCCTTCCTCAGGAGGCTCCCTTTGAGAAGGATGAGCAAGAAGAACCCCCGAAGGAAAGAAAGATCGACTTTTCGTTGAAGCCTGAGGAACTTGAGGCCTATCTCCAGCAATACATAGTCAAGCAGGATCAAGCCAAGGCAATCTTGGCCACAAAGATCTGTACACATTTTAATCGAATCAAGCACGCGGAATCTTCGGACGAAAGCAATGAAGAAATAGTTGGTCAAATCAAGAATAACATCCTTATGATTGGGCCTACTGGTGTGGGTAAGACTTACATGATTAAATTGATCGCCCAAAAGATCGGCGTCCCTTTTGTAAAAGGTGATGCCACAAAATTCAGCGAAACCGGCTATGTCGGAGGTGATGTGGAAGACCTGGTTCGGGACTTGGTACGCGAAGCAGACGGCGACATTGAATGGGCCGAGCATGGCATCATCTATATCGATGAGATCGACAAAATTGCCTCCAGTACGAATCTCATAGGGCCTGATGTTTCCCGCACTGGCGTTCAGAGGGCACTTTTAAAACCAATGGAAGAAACAGAAGTTGACCTGAAGGTCCCTCACGATCCTATCTCAATGCTTGAGGAAATCGAACGCTACCGCAAAACCGGCAAGAAGAAGAAGAGGATCGTCAATACCAGGAATATCCTTTTCGTTATGAGTGGCACCTTTACCGAGCTTGCAGAGTTAATCAAAAAACGGATATTGGATCAGGGTATCGGTTTTGGGGCATCGGTTACCAGTCGGTCAGAAAGAGTCGATTACCTGAGACATACCAAGCCTGAAGATCTGATCAAGTTTGGTTTTGAGACCGAGTTTATCGGACGGCTCCCGGTAGTTTCGGTGTTTGAAAAACTCACCGAAGACGACCTTTACGCGATCCTAAAAAATCCGAATAATCCTGTGACACTCAGCAAGAAACTGGACTTCAAGGCATACGATGTATCTGTCAAGTTTGAAGACGGGGCTCTTCGAGCCCTGGCCCGTCTTGCCTGTGATGAACAAACCGGGGCTCGTGGACTGGTGAGTGCCATCGAGAAGGTCTTGTTGCAGTTTGAAAAGAAACTGCCATCTACGAGTATAAAGAAGCTGTCGGTGACAGAAGAGGTCGTGAAGGACCCCGATGGCATGCTCCAAAAACTCATGTCAACGCCTGATGATCCGGCGTGGGCAGAGCTTTACGAAAAGCTGGTGCAATATGAAAAGGAATCAGTCAAACAATATGTAAAGACCAACCAGAGTGTGCTGGCTGAAAAATCTAAGATCGCTCTCACCCCTTCGCGGATCGACTTGATTGCCGATCTCTACGGCAAGGGCACCTCCGAGATAAACGCTGTTATAACAAAGATAGAGACTTACTATGACCAAATTAAGAAGGTAGAGGCCTATTTCCATAAAACCCATGACCTGAATATCAAACTGGATGAAGGTGCCGTAGACGTTATTATCTCGCAGATGTATTCTTCTCCGACAGCACTAGGAGATTTCTATAAGGAGTTGACAACCAACTTTGAATACGGTTTTAAACTCATCCGCGACAGGGTCGGCCAGCAGCATTTTGTGATCACCAAAGAGGCCCTGAAAAACCCTGAGGAGTTTTTCAATAACTTAGTGAAAAAAATCTATGCGGAAACTTCCCAATCATAGTCCAATGCTTCGCATTGGTTAAATCCGAAATCCGGATATCGCACTCTTTTCAAGCATTATTCGAATCGTGGAGCTAAGTTCATGTCTCAATTTTAGTTATGTCCAAAATATTACAGGGGCATGGTCGCCTATGATCGGTATATCTAAATTATACTGCGGTACGGTTGAGCCTTCGGACGCCCTGCGCTACGGAAGAGAGTCGCGCAGCCTCCCGTCTCACCTCCTGCAGTTCTCCTCGGATAAGCGCCCAGTGGTTGTGTGGAATGTCACCCGGAGGTGCAACCTGAAGTGTATTCACTGCTATGCTCATGCCAAGGACTCCTCTTTCAAGAATGAACTGACTACCGATGAAGGGAAGGCCCTCTTGGATGACCTTGCGCAGTTCGGTGTGCCGGTTATCCTGTTTTCTGGCGGCGAACCAGTGATGCGCAAGGACTTGCCGGAACTGGCCCGTTATGCTGTGGAACATGGAATGCGTGCAGTGATTTCTACGAACGGCACGTTGATTACTCCTGAAAAGGCCCGGCTCTTTAAGGAGATCGGCCTTTCTTACGTGGGGATAAGCATTGACGGCATGGAGGAGGTTAACGACCGATTCAGGGGTGTAAAAGGGGCCTTTCAAAACGCATTGAACGGAATACGAAACTGTCAAGAAGCAGGTATCAAGGTCGGGCTCCGTTTCACTATTAACAAGTTGAATGCAGCAGAGATCCCCGCCATATTTGATCTCATTGAGGATATGAATGTGCCGAGGATCTGTTTTTACCACCTGGTTTATGCTGGACGCGGATCGGAATTGGTTGAACAGGACCTGAGCCACGAAGAGACCCGTGCCGTGGTAGACCTGATCATGGACCGCACCAAGGACCTCCACGACCGGGGCAAGCCCAAGGAGGTGCTGACAGTGGACAATCATGCAGATGGCCCTTATCTTTATCAGCGCCTCTGCAAAGAGGACCCGGAGCGGGCCAAGGAGGTGCTGGAACTCTTGAAGATGAACGAAGGGAACAACTCTGGTCGTGGTATCGGGTGTGTTAGCTGGGATGGCCGCGTCCATGCTGATCAGTTCTGGCGGCATTATAGCTTTGGCAACGTGAGAGAGCGCCCGTTTAGTGAAATCTGGACTGACACGTCAAACAGTCTTATGAAAAAGCTCAAGGACAAGAAGAGGTATGTCAAAGGGCGTTGCGCCGAGTGCCGATGGCTTGACATTTGTGCCGGAAACTTCCGGGTTCGACCTGAGGCTGTAACAGGAGACCTATGGGCACCTGACCCTGCGTGTTATCTTACTGACCAGGAGATTGGCATTCAGTAACGTCTAATGGCAGTCATCTTTTGTGGTTCTTAGTTAGTTTCCATCCATAAATGGCTTTTTTCCCGATGAGCGGCGTTCTCCGCGGGTTTCCGTCTGCGACGTACTTCGTGTACGCCTCAACGAAAACCCTTGAGCGGCCTTGCTCACCGAAAAAACTCCTCATTTATGAATTGGAAACTTATTTAGTGCTCATTGTGTTATAGGGCATTTATGGACGGACACTAGTTAATTCTGAGCCTGACCCATGACTTCCGAGCCCTAATCAACTAGAGGAGTAAATCATGCTTTTTCCAGATTACAGGCCGAGACGCTTGCGGCAGAATGAGAATTTTAGGCGTATGATACGCGAGACACAACTATCGGTTGACAACCTGATCCTGCCCCTGTTTTCCGTAGAGGGGAAGGGGGTTAAGAGCCCCATCCCATCAATGCCTGGACACTATCAGCTCTCTGTGGAGAACATCGTAAAAGAGGGTAAGGTTGCGCGCGATCTAGGTATCCCGGCTGTGATGATTTTTGGTATCCCCAAGAAAAAAGATAGCTTAGCCATGTCAGCCTATGCCAAGAATGGAATCGTTCAAAAGACCGTAAAGGCATTGAAGAACAAGGTCAAAGACTTGATCGTCATAACCGATGTATGTCTGTGTGAGTATACCGACCATGGACACTGTGGCGTGGTGCAGGACGGTATCATAGAGAATGATGCGACGCTAGATCTTTTGGCGCGCGCAGCCGTGTCCCATGCTCAGGCGGGTGCCGATATGGTGGCACCTTCTGATATGATGGACGGTCGTGTGGCTGCAGTACGCGAGGCTCTCGATGAAAACGGTTTTGAGATCACACCCATCATGTCGTATGCTGCAAAATACTGCTCTGCTTTTTACTATCCTTTCCGCCAGGCAGCCGAGTCAGCCCCAAAATTTGGGGATCGCCGTACCTATCAGATGGATCCTGCTAACAGCCTGGAAGCGATTCGTGAGGTGACTATGGATATGGAAGAAGGGGCTGATATTATCATGGTAAAACCTGCTCTTGCCTACCTGGACGTTATCTTCCGGATTCGTCAGGAAATCGATTTGCCCATAGCAGCCTATAACGTAAGCGGCGAATTTGCCATGATCAAGGCGGCCGACAAGCTCGGATGGCTTGACGGCAACCAGGTCATGATGGAATCACTAACTGCCATCAAACGGGCTGGCGCAGACATGATCCTTACCTATTTTGCAAAAGAAGCGGCAAGTAAGTTGGCCAGCCGTGCATAACCATCCCCACCCTACATCAAATCCCGCTGGAAAGGGAGCGCACAACAGGGAATCGAGCCTCCGCCTTGTAGCCTGGGAGGTCACCCGCAACTGCAATCTGAACTGCATCCACTGCCGTGCTGAAGCCACTAAGGGCCCACACCTGAATGAACTGGACACGGATGCCGCCCTTGCCCTGCTCGATCAGATCAGCGAGGGTGGAAGGCCTGTTGTCATCCTCACGGGCGGAGAACCTCTTCTGCGGCCGGACATATTTGAGATCGCATGCCACGGTACTCAGAAGGGGCTTAGAATGGTCATGGCCCCAAACGGCACGCTCATCACCGAGGCGGTTGCCAGGGAAATGGCAGAGGCCGGTATCCAGCGGATCAGTATCAGCTTAGACGGGGCCACAAGAGAAAGCCACGACCGGTTCCGCCAAGTGGAAGGCGCTTTTGACGGAGCAATTCGCGGCATCGAATGGGCCAAGCGGACCGGCGTAGACTTCCAGATCAATACTACGATCACACAACAGAACCTTGAAGAAATGCCAAAGATCCAGGAGCTCGCAGTGAAGCTGGGCGCTGTGGCCCACCACATCTTTCTGCTGGTTCCCACAGGGCGGGGGAAATACATTGTAGACCAGGAGATTTCAGCTCAGCAGTATGAAGAGACCTTGGACTGGTTTTACCACCAGAAGGACAAGGTAGCTCTACAGCTAAAGGCCACCTGCGCCCCCCACTATTACAGGATCTTGAGGGAGCGGGCCCGTGAGGAAGGAAAGGGCGTCACATTCAAGACCCATGGGCTGGATGCAGTGACCCGCGGTTGCCTGGGCGGAGTAGGGTTCTGTTTTGTATCGCATATTGG